>JAHFJT010000097.1 GCA_023245695.1 Candidatus Peregrinibacteria bacterium
TTATTAGCGTGACGATGAAAGACACAGCCACTCCTGCGAGCGTGCTTGGAAAACTCGACTCTGCGGTGAGCAACGTGGCACTTCCTGCGGGTGCAGAAAAACCGGTAGTGAGTCAGCCGTCGATCGGAGGATTTGATTTCATGTTCTCGGTGAATGGCCGGAATCTTGGGGAAATCTATAACCTGAAGCAGCGAATTATTGAGGGTGTGAGCCAAAATCCAGCGACGGCGAGTATAAATCCGCTTGTGGATTTGAAGCGACAGGTTCTTGTGCGTGTGGATCTCGATGCGATGAAAAAGAAGGGCGTGACGCAAGCTCAGATTCAGTCGCAGCTCGCGAGTATCGGCGAGCAACTTCCGGTGATTTCTGATGCAACGATCGATGACAAGAGTCGATCCATCGTGACGAGTGTCGCGGGAACGACCCTTGAAGATGTGCGGGCGCTTGAGATTCGCGGTGGAAATGGAGCCAGTACCAAGGTGAAACTTTCAGACATCGCGCAGGTGGATTTAAACTATGTCTTCGATGGAGACATGAAGTCTCACATTGGTTTGAATAATAATGGAGAGCCGAAGGTGCTCACGAGCGTGTCACTTATGGTCCAGGCGGTAAGTGGAACGGATCTGGCGAAGTATACCAAGGATATCGAGGATCTTTTTGAGTCGTATGAGAATGCGGTGTATATCAACGATTATCGGCTTCCTTCAGATCAATCAAAGCCTTTCGTCATTAAGGATATGTCCGCGAATGATCGAAATCAAGTTCAGGTGAAGGAGGTGGTGAGTGGACTCATCGGTGGAAAACTCGATGCGAATGGCGCGTGGGGAAATGTGGGATGGCTGCTTGGCGGTATTCAGCTCGTGTTCCTCGTGATGCTTGCGTTCGTGTCTTGGCGTGCGGCGATTGTGGCGGCTCTTGCGATTCCATTCAGTCTTGTGTTTTCGAATATTTATTTGATGCTCATTGGTGAAAGTTTGAATACGCTTGTTCTCTTTTCTCTGGTGCTCGTAATCGGTCTCGTGGTCGATCCGACACTCGTGATTCTGGAGAGTATTCAGCGAAAAATTGATACGGGTTTGCGCGGAAAAGATGCTGCACTTGCGGCAATTCGGGATACGGGCATGGGACTTTTCCTGGCAACACTCACGAATATTATTGTATTTGCGCCGTTCGCGGTGGTCTCGGGAATCATGGGTCAGATTTTTTCCTATATTCCGCTGACGATTATTCCGGCGATCATTGGATCGTATGTCGTGCCGCTTATTTTTCTTGCGTGGATTGGTGGGCTCTTTTTGCGACCAGGGAAGGATATGCATGATAACGAATGGGATAATCTCTGGGGGGTTGCGCGTAGATTGGCACGAGCGAATTATCGCATTCTGACGGGCTCTCGATGGCTTCGAGTGGTGATTATTCTTGGCGCGATCGTCGTACCAATCATGATTACGGGGTATCTTTTCTCAAGTGGAAAAATTAAACCGGCCCAGTTTGCTGCACAAAAAAATGCTCAGTATGGAAGCATCACGGGAAATTTCCTTCCAGACACGACCAAGGGTGATCGAGAGGCGTTGACGCAGAAAGTTTTGCAGATCGTATCTGACAATCCAGCGGTCGAAAATGTGTTTCCGCAGACGAGTGGATTTTCATATTTCATCGTCTTTAAGCCAGTTGCTGAGCGAAAGACGTATACCTCGGAGCAGGCGATTGTCGACATTAATGCTTCATTCCAGCGTAATCCAGACATTGTTTCTGAGTTTTTTGATTTGAAGGCGGGTGTTCTTGCGAATGGTCCTCCGGCTGGTGATTATCAGGTTTCTATTGCTGTAAAGACAAATGACTTGAATCTTCTTGCGAAGGATGCGCAGCATGTGGGCGCCATCATGCAAGCACTGTGTCTTAATGGAAAATCGGTCGTCGTTTCGGTAACATGCACTCCCGAAAATCGTGTGGTGGCCAAGGTCGATGATGGATTTACCAAGAAAGAAAATACGGTGTACGAGGTGATAGTTGATCGTCAGAAACTTGCGGATAAGCATCTTGTGGTGGCTGGCGCGCCTTTCAGTTTTCTTGTGAATCGAGGCTTGAAGCAGCTCTTCAGTATCAACGATGGAAAGAAGGTTGGCGTCGTGGATGTGGGCGGTGAGCAGACGGATATCGTGATGGATAAGCAGCAGGACGACCCGAAGACACTCGAAGAGATCGAGAATGCGGCGATCGTTTCGATGGGACCTTTGTCGGTGAAGGTGAAAGACGTCGCAACGGTGACCGAGAAGAAGCCAAAATCCGACATCCAGCATGTAAAGGGTGAGACGGTTGGCGTGGTCAAAGCGCGACTTGCGACGGCACATGCGGATCAAGGAACGGCGTTGCTTGTGACGAACGCGATCGTGGATTACTACAAAAATCACTCAGCAACTTTGGGTGGTGCATTCAAAAATGTCACGATTGAGTCGTATAGTGAGGGTGGCACAGCGAGCTTTACTAAGTCGTTCTCTGAGTTGATCGTGGCCCTTCTGCTTGCGATTATTCTCACCTACTTCGTGCTGGCTGTATTCTTCAACTCGATGACCTTACCGATCGTAATTCTATTTACGATTCCATTATCGTTCATCGGTATCTTCCCGGCGCTGTATTTTCTTGGAACAGGGGAGTTTGGGTTTCTAGAAATTATCGGTATGATTATTCTGGTGGGTATCATTGAAAACGTCGCGATCTTTTTGATCGATGCGGCGCGGCAGTACATACATGACTACGAGTGGGACGAGAAGCGTTCGATCAGTTATGCGTCAGGTATTCGTTTCCGTCCGGTAATTCTGACGAAACTCACGGCTATCGCTTCGCTTGCGCCTTTGGCTTTCTTGAGCCAACAGTATCGCTCGATGTCTATCGTCATTATCTTCGGTCTGCTCACGTCGGGAATCACGTCACTCTTCACGACGCCGATTCTCTTTGTCTTTTTCCGATGGCTCTCACGACGTGTGCGTGGGATTTTTACATAAACGACGGAGGAGGTGTAAATCGCTACTCGCCTATTGAAATACCTCTTGCTTGCGATTGCTGTAGAAGGCAAGAAAAATCACCCAGGCAAGAAACACGAAGCAACTTGCCATGAAAATTGGCAGGATGCGGTCGATGGTGGAGATGATTCCGGCGATGATCGGCGGAATTGCCATGCCGAGAGATTGGATGGATTGGTTGATGCCGAGGACTTCACCTTGTGATTCTTTGCTACTAAGGTTACTAATCATGGCCGTTGAATTTGGCTGTGTGAGGCCGTTACTGATTGCGACAAATGGCAGAACGATGAGCAGCATCCACGATTTATCTGGGATGAGGAGGGCGAGAAGTGACGCAGAAAGCATGACGCACGAGACTGAAAGGATCTGCTGTGGCTTGAATTTTTTTGAGGCTATACGCGTAACCACACCCTGGCCAAAGGCGATCCACAGTCCAATGTAGGCGAAGAGGTCTCCGATATTTCCGGTTGTGAACTGGAATTTTTCGATGAGGTAGACCTGAAAAAATTGCGTGAAAAAGTTGAATCCGATCGTAAGGAAGAAGACAACGAGAAACATGGTTCGGAGATTTGGCATGCGGAACGCTTTCGCGATATTTCGGAAACCTGTCAAGGCACTAATTCTTGTCTGTACGCGGTTTTTGAGGGTTTCTGGAAAACGGAATGTGACGAGGATAATATTGAGAAATGTGAGCGCTGCTGCAAACCAGAAGGGTGTGGAGTGGGTGAACCAGCCCACGACACTTGGGTCGGCGAGTTTTCCGCCAATGTAAGGACCGAGAATAAATCCGAGACCAAAAGCCATGCCTATGAGCCCAAAGTTTTTTGCTTTTTCTTTTGGGTCACTGATATCGGCGATCGCTGAGAGGGCGATCGAGATATTTCCTCCGGTGAAGCCGTCGATGGCGCGACTGATAAAGAGCGTGATGAGCGATGCGGCCGCGATACCAGCTCCAAAAAAGAGGTAGCCGATACAAGTCCCAACGAGGGAAAGAATAAGAATTTTTTTGCGACCAAATCGGTCGGACATTGCGCCGAGAATCGGCGCGCCAAAAAACTGCGCCATCGGATATACTGATATCAATAAGCCTAAAAGGAGCTGTCGAGTTAAGATCGCAGACTGGTAGTCCACGGGAAGAATGCCGCTCATGGGATTGAGAAAGAGGGGAGCGAGCACGGGGATGATGATGCCTACGCCAAGCAGATCGATAAACACGGTAAGGAAGATGGTTGCGAGCATGATTGGAACAATAAATAGATTAAGACGTCAGTACGTGAGTGGTCTGAACTTTTCACATACTACGTCTTTCCCTGTCGCTTGGCTATGATTCTTGCGAACTTTCGCTATGGCTGTTAGGGTATATTTGCTTTATTTTACCCCTCTTTATGCCAGCAATTTCCTCACCTGCTCCTACGCCTGCATCTCCACCTGCTCCAGTCTCCAGCCGAATCGATGTCCTCGACTACGTTCGTGGGCTCGCGATTATCCACATTATTCTCTACCACTACTTTCTCGAGTGGTTTCACGG
>JAHFJT010000098.1 GCA_023245695.1 Candidatus Peregrinibacteria bacterium
CTCGAGCTCAGACACTTCAGATGAGCGGTGCGTCCATTGATTTTGCGCTTGCGCATGTGGAACGTCGTACTGCTGTCCCAGCCGTACCAAAAGTCCCATCGCTTCCTCCAGTGCCTCGCCCGTTGCGAGCTCGACCTTCGGTCGTGATACATTTGAATGATGATGAGATTACGCAACCGATTAATATTCGAAAATTTGGGACGTACTTGGCGCAAACGCCGTCTTCTTCCGTGGCATCTCAGCGGGCAGCGGATCGTCTTTTGGAGAGCTGGGAGCGGATGGATAGGCGGCTCGATGCGTTGGATGCAGGTACTGATAAGCAGAGCGAAGTGGCTCCAAGGCGTGTTGCTGGTTGGGTGACAAAAATGGTTGCCCTTGTTGCTACGGCGAATGCTGCTATATATGGCGTTTCCCATACGGATTCTCTCAAAGAGTCTCTATCGAGTTCAGACGTAGAAGTGGCTGAAGGAAGTATAGTTCCGCTCGCGCCGTCTGACGGCGCTCGCTCCGAAGATCTCGCACATGGTTCTGCCGCGCTCGCTTCACATGCCTCTCAAAATGTTTTGCAGCCAGCCGATGGATCTACACTCGAACTGCAAGTCGTTACCGATCATGTACGGGAAAATCTTATTATTCATAAGATTCTTGAAGGCGCGAATCTTACGCCTGAACAGGCACGTATCGCCGCGATCAGTGCGTCACGTTTTTTGAGCAATGATTTTTTGCGAGGGAAGGCTGTTGGGGCGACAGTTGTAATTGATAGTGATGCCGGTAATTTTACAGGAACGCTTCTCGGCCCACGTTCCATTCTTACTGCGAAGCACACGGCGATAATTGATGGAAAGCCAAGTACACTTACAAAAATTCAGTCTGGTGCGCGCATGCATCTGAAGCCTGTGTGGAGCCAAAAGATGACTGAACTTGCATACGTGGTTGTTACGGATCCAGCGAGTGATCTCGCAGTGATTCAATTTTCTCATGATCTTTTTGATGCGCATGATGCTGTGAAGGTTTCTTCTGATAGTCTCAAAAAAGGGCAGCCACTTATCTTGTGTGCGAGTCCAGGAGGTGTGAAGCGTGAGCCAAAATCTGGCTATATTGATGGAATGCAGGTTGAGCCTAAGAAGGGTGAGCTTCTCGTGATCAAAACAAACGCACCCATGCAGAAGGGAAATTCTGGAGGACTCGTTTTGAATGAAAAAGGAGAGCTCGTCGGTATCCACTCGATGGGACTTCCTTCCGGTACGGGATCTCTCTCGCAGACTGTGACGCCGGATACCGTGAATGCACTTCTTGAACAGGCACGTGCAAAATTCGGTACGGTCTCCGATGGTCAGCCAATTGCGGTGCGATCCAGACAATAAGTTTCCATACTTTTCTTGGTGGTTAAGCTTTGGTTGAGGGCTTGATTCCCTGGAGAAGCTATTAAAATCGCTGAGGATGGTCTGTCAAAAAACCAAGCCATTTTACTCTCCGGAAGTCCGAGCGGCAACCTCAACGGCTCATCGCGTATGCGCATGGGCGCCATCGTGAGTGCGATTGACGATAATAATCAAGCACATCTCGAAACCCTCACGCCTCTTGGAGGTAACGTTTCTGGCAGCCCGGTTTTCAACGTCAAGGGCGAGATCGTCGGTTTGTATATTCCTGGTAATGGAAAAGGGACGCATGGATCTGTCCGAGCCATCTCTCGTGACGACGTTCTGAGACTTTCTTCAAATGCTCAGAGTCGACTGCACTTTCCGCCAAAAAATTCTCAGCAATAATTATTTATGCTTCTCGATCTTCGTGCGTCCGTTCATGTATGGGCGGAGCACCTCAGGAATCGTGATCGAACCATCGGCGTTCTGGTAACACTCCATGAGTGGAATCAGGACGCGTGGTGATGCGATGCAGGTGTTGTTGAGCGTGTAGGCAAACTGTGTTTTTCCCTGCGCATCTTTGTAGCGAAGGTTCAAGCGGCGCGCCTGGAACTCATAAAACATAGAGCAAGAATGGGTCTCTCCGTAGCCATTTCTGGATGGCATCCAGGTTTCGATATCGTTTTTGTACACCTGTCCCTGACCCATATCTCCGGTGCATACGGCGACGACACGATAGGCGAGTCCGAGCTTTTCGAGAATTTCTTTTGCGTTTGTGAGGATCAGATCAAACATTTTTTGCGACTCTTCTTCGCTGTTTTTGCAGACGACAACCTGTTCGATTTTGGTGAACTGGTGGACACGATAGAGACCTCGTGTATCTTTTCCGTACGTGCCTGCTTCCCGGCGGAAGCATGGAGAAAGTCCGGCGTAGAGTTTTGGAAGTTCTGACTCATTGAGGATTTCTTCACGGTGATACGAGGTCAAAGAAACCTCCGATGTTCCGATCAAATTGAGTTCATCTTTTTCGACTTTGTATGCCTGCTCTTCGCCACCTGGAAAGTATCCGGTTCCTGTCATCGCATCGTTGTTTACCAGGAGCGGAACAGAGAAGGGGGTAAATCCTTTGCTGACGAGATGATCGATGGTGAGTCGCATAACGGCTTGTTCAAGCAAAAAACCGTCGCCCTTCAAAAAGTAATTTCGTGAGCCTGCGATTTTTACACCACGTTCTACATCGATCATGCCGAGTTCTTCACCAAGCGTGACGTGATCTTTTGGGATAAATCCTTCAAATGTTTTTGGAGTTCCGACTTTGTAGAGCTCGACGTTTTCAGTGTCGTCTTTTCCGATCGGTGCTTCGCTCGATGGAACGGCTGGGACGCGGAGCATAAGCTGTGTAAATTCTGTCTCGATCGCCTTGAGATCTTCATCGAGCTGTTTTTCTTCTTCGGAGTAGGCCTTCATTTTGTCCAGGAGTGCCTGCTTTTCTGCGCCCTGAAGTTTTGGAATCTCGCTCGATGATTTATTTTTGTCGGCACGGATTGCCTCAACTTTCTGAAGCTTCTCACGTCGCTGATCGTCGATCGCTATGAGCTGATCGAGGTCAACATTCACGCGCTTGATCTTGGCAGCGTTTCGTACGGATTCGAGATTCTCACGGATGTATTTAATGTCGAGCATGTGCTTGGGGCGTTATGAAGCTGATGTAAACCAAAAACTATACAAAAACCGTGCGTAGTGTAGCACGGTTTTTGTTCTGGAATATAGGAATTTCTAGCTTTATATTGAGTTTTTACATCCCCGCCTGAACGTCCTCGATCTTGTCGCCTGGGGCGACGCCGAAGGTGACTTTGGTGATGCCTGGGAAGAGGGCGAGGGTTTTTTCGACGACTGGATGGATCTGTGCGATGGAGTAGCTGACACCAGCCCATGCGTTCACGTCCATATTCAGGAGAACGTATACCGTCCCTCCGACAACTTTCAAGTAGGCGACCTCAACCTTGTCTGGTCCGCCACCTGGTGTGTAGACATCGTTGGTTGCGGCCGTGACGGCTGCCTTCATGATCGTATTGAGCGACGTGAGGGCGGTGACAGTGATCTGTTTTTTTACAAATGGAAGCGTCGATGGATCCTTGGTTCCACCGTTGACCGAGTCAGTTGCGGCTTTTACGTAGGCGGCCTTATCTTTTGGAACCAGGATCGTGATCGTGGTTTTTCCATTGGCCGTGACGTACGGAAGGTTGCTCGTTGTTGGCGTGGTAACCGTGTGTGTTGGAGTTGAGCTTGGTGTTGCCGATGGTATTACTGCAGGTACCGTTGAAGGTGTCGTGGCAGCCGATGGTGTTTGCTGTGTCTTTACGATTGTATTGATCTGTTCCTGAAGACCTCGCTGAAGTTGGCTTGAGTATAAGAATACTGCTCCACCCACGACAAGTGCGGTGATAACAACGGTGAAGATGGTGTTTCTGGTCTGTGGGTTCATAGGGCGTTGGTTTACGAAGTGATAAAAATGTGTAAGCTATCACTAATACTATACCACGATTGCCGCATAAGGTTACGGGAATCGTGGTATGTTGCTTTGATTGAAAGGTGCGTTGGCTATTTTTTAGAGCTGCTTTGCGACGATGTTCGAGAACACGGCCGTCGCGTCCTCGGTGTAGAAGCCAATCTTGCCGTCAGCGTTGAGCTGGTCTTTTGTTGACATAGTGTACTGCAGGTACTGCTGGCCATTGACCTTGATCGTTACGATGTTGTTGGCGACGGTCATGTCGACGTTGTAATTCGTGTTTATTGGGAAGGGATTCGATGACGTGTAGAGAAAGTTCTGGGCGAGATTCAGGAGCGATTCACCGAGTTCTAAGCCATTTGGTTTGAGGGTGAGGTACTTGAATTTGCCATCAGATTTGTATCCGAAGAGTCCCCATGCAACCTCCCAAGCGTTTGGAGTTGAGCCTGTACGGAGTTGCTTTGTCGTCTTCATCGTGTAGCTGACCTGATATGGCTGAGCTAGCGTTTGGTTGCTGATCACGAGGGCTGCATGTGTTTCGCCGGGCTGCGTTGCCGCTTTTGGTGACATTGTTAGAATGGTGCCGGTACTGTTCCACCCTACGGTGCCATAGCCGTTGAAGACAGTCTGGAAGGTGAGAGGAACGGAGCT
>JAHFJT010000099.1 GCA_023245695.1 Candidatus Peregrinibacteria bacterium
GCTTATTTCTTTATTGGTGAGATTTTCACTTGGTGATACTCCTGACGATTCTGTGCGGCCTTCGTGTATGAATGGTCGGATAACTTTCTTCGCCTCGATGTCTCTCACAATTCTACGAGCCATTCGCGGAGGTGTTAGACGAATTAATTGGTGCGATAAATATAGTGGTTTTCATACCGTCTTCGAAGGCGGTAGAGCCGATGCTGAGTGCAGGAATATTCCTGAGAAATGCGAGAGAGTCTGGAAGGAAATTCTGGAGTGCTGCCGGTTTTGCAAAAATAATATCGTCGGCGGACCGCATCTGTGGCGCGATGATTTGCTGATACGCTTGAGACGTTTTGAAGTTTGGCTTTTCGGGATGACTCCAGAGATCGGTCGCGTCTGTGAGAGATTCCTGTGATGATGTGATGAGCCCGACGTCACCGATGACGCGCGAAGTGAGCTGCGTATTGAGCGACTTCCACTGGAGGGCGTACATGAGTTTTTTGAGGAGACGATCTTTTTCCTGCTCAGTTCCGGTGAGTGCGACGGCAATCTTGATGGCGTCGTGATCGAGACCGATCGCGTACTCATTCTGCGTGAGCGTGGCGAACTCTTGTGTGGATAATTTTCCGCCGAAGAACTCCGTGATTTGTGCGTTGATATTCAATTCTATGGCTTGCTGACTTGTCTCTTTCGTGGCGAGGAGGGTGGCGAATTTTTGCATCACGAGCGGTATATTTTCTCCACCGGTGAAAAATTCTGTTTCTGGTGAAAAAAATTCTGCGAGGTGTGCCTGATATTTTTGTGGGAGTTTGAGAAATATTTTTGCGGCGCGTGTCGTGTCGCTGAAGAGCGCGAGATGTTCGATGAGGAGCTTGTCGTCGAGTGCTTTGATATTCATCCCTTCGCCGGCGAGGATACTTGAAAATGACTGCTCGAGGGTTTGAGCGAGCTGCTGAAGGGAGTTTTGAGGTGAAGATTGCGATGTGGGGATGAGTGGTGTGACGGAGGTTGCGGGCGGTGCGGATGTGTCGCCGACGAGGAGCTTGAGATAGCCAGGTTTTCCGTAGACGAAGGCGAGTCGGTCGTCCGGAAAGGCGCTGGCGACGTGCTGATATGCGAGCTGTGCATAGAGCGTTTCGCTCTTGTCATGGGCGGCATCGACGATGCGCTTCGCAGAGGACTCATCTCCGGCGATGACGAGGTATCCACCGATAGAAAATATGGAAAAAGGGCTGCTGGCCACGTACTGATAGAGGGTCGTCCCTCGATAGTCCTTCTGCTGAAATTGTTCCGAGGTGCCTTCAAGCCGGCGGTTTTGGAAATAGGCGAGGGCTTGTTGCTGGTTTTTGATTTCGAGGAAGAGTGCCGGCTTGAAGTTGGCGAGGAGCGCGACGCTGGCGCGTCGCGCGAGCCATGGATAGATATCTTTCGTCAGATCTACATGCAATGCCGTATTCAACACGCCAATAAGATCACCCACCGCTGGCAACCCGATCCCATTATTCGTCAGTGCGTTGTACTTTTCCCACTGCGCATCCGCGAGATCCGTGTCGAGCTCCGCGATCGCAATCGTATCTTTTGGAACGAGAAGACTGATCGGTTTTGGCTGCATCAGGTGTACCCACGAGACGACTGCCGCAAAGCTTAGCATGACAAGCGCCACGACCACCAGGCCGGTAGCAAGCCATTTTTCACGTGTCCACTCCGCAAACCACCCGCGAGGGGCGGATGCTTTTGTATCGGGTGACACGTTTTTTTCGTGTAATTTTTGCTTTTTCGAGGAGGATTTTTTTCCCATGTAGATCGATAAATTTAAGCGACGGGTAGTCGCGTTCACATTATCACGCATCGACAAACAAGCGGCAAGTTTTCCAGCTTGCACGAATCATGAGAACTGCTTTGCTAAATCACACCATGAAAAGCATTTATTTTTCCATTTTTGCTTGCACCTTTCGCGCCATTTTTTTCACCACGCTTGGCATCGCCACCGGACGTGGCATATTCACCGGCTTTTGCGCCTTGTTTGCGAGCTGTCCACAGGCTGCCGCGATATCCTGACCCAGACTCACTCGTGTGGTCGCTGGCACTCCTGCGTCGTTCAAAATTTCCTGGAATCGCTTGATTGTGGATTTTTCTGAACCGGCAACCGTGTCGATATCGGTCGCGTTGTACGGAATCAAGTTCACGTGGCAGAGCATCCCCTTCACGAGTTTCGCAAGTTCATGCGCACACTCTTCGGTATCATTCACATCACGAAGCATCACGTACTCGAACGAAATTCGGCGTTTCGTTTTGTCCAAATAGTACTTCACGGCATCCATGAGATCATCGAGCTTATAGCGCAGTGCGATCGGCATAATCTTCTGTCGAAGCTCTTGATTTGGTGCGTGCAGCGAGAGTGCGAGATTCACCTGGAACGGTTCGTCGGCAAACATACGAATCTTCTCCACAATGCCTGCGGTCGACACCGTAATTTTTCGTGCACCGAGTCCGACGTACTGCGGATCCATGAGAATTGCGAGCGACTTGAGTAAATTGTCATAGTTTCGGAATGGCTCACCGATGCCCATATAGACGACATGATTGAGCTCTTCTCCATTTCGCTTCAGGTAGCGTGAAAAATAAATCACCTGATCGGCCATCTCTTCCCACGTGAGACTTCGCTTGAATCGCAACGTGCCTGATGCACAGAATGAACACTTGAGTGGACATCCTACCTCGGAAGAAATACAGACGGTTCGTCGGCCATCGTTAAACCGCATGAGCACTCCCTCGATTGTATTTCCATCGGGAAGTTCGAAGAGAATTTTTACGGTTGAATTATCTTTGGAAACTTCCTGGGCGGTTGGTTTCACGGTAGAAATCTGAAACGTATCCGTGAGCAGTTTTTTTATCGGCGCTGGAAGCGTCGTAATGTCATTGAATGTCTCCGCGCCCTCCTGATACACGGCCTGCATGATTTGCTTCACGCGAAACGCGGGAATTTTTTGTGCGGCACAGAACTCTTTGAGTTGGTCGAGGGAAAGCATGGGGTCGAAATTAGAGAGGCATTGGTTTCTTAAACTTTGGCTAGTGTATCAGAGTTATTGAGGATTGGCCAGACAAGATTCTCGGCAGATGCTACAGCTGGTCCACATACTTCGGACCTTTCTTCCGGCGGTAGATCGAGTATGCGCTGGCGCCCTATTCTGCTACCTGCTTCTCGCTATAGTGATCTATGGTTTTTCGAGCCGCGACTATAGTTTTTCCGATTATGCGGCCACTCATTTCAAGGCCCACTTGCATACCGATTCCGACCAATGCACCTACGACACCGCCGAGGATATTTTCTACCATTCTTTCCGACGACGTGCCATGCGATATATCCAATGCTCGCTCTGTCATGTCTCGGATTTTTACCATAATTTCCTCGAATGCGCGGAACGCTTCGGAATCTTCGGCCATTTCAGCAATCACAGCATGAAGCCCAGCATATCCACCGCAAAAGCCAGTTGACGCCTGAAATGCTGTAAATTTCCACATTGATCGATCCTTTTTTGCCGCCACTTCGATAGCGCGTGTCTCCTCCATTGGGGCGGCATAGGGATTTTTTGTGGTGGCTTCAGATCGGCTGGCGGGACGCTCTTGGGGCATGGCTTTTGCTTTTAGGGAGTACCATTATTAATCACTTTTCCTATTTTGTCAATATACGTTCGGCAGCTTTGGCTCAGCTTTACTGGAGCCTTACTCTGCCTTTCTATATTTTTGCACCTGCTGGTCAATCTGACCCCTTTCTGAAGCTGAATCGGGCGTCGCGAGGAGCTTCCAGAAGGATGGATCGCATGCTTCATTTTCAATGAGGGTGTTGTGGACGACGCGTTCATGAGCCGTGCACAGCGGCTTCAGATAGCGCGGATCGTGGACTTCGGATTGAGAAGCATTTTGGCTTGTGAGCGAAAAACGGCGGGTGTGATGATAGCTCGTAGCGGGCTGGGTGCAGTTTTTGAAGGCGCAAAGACCTTCATATTGCGCATCGAGCGCATGACGGATATGCGCAGGAATGTAGCGAGTAGCTGGTTGTTGTTGGGATTTTTCTTGTTCTTTTTTCATCGTCTCTTCTGATTTCTGCTTTTCTCCGTAGCGAATCTCTCCCTCAATCATTTTCAAAAACTCACTCATCACCTCCTCCCACGTCACGAGTTCTCGCCGATCTTTTTCGAGCTTTTGCCGAAAGAGCCGGAGTCGCGCCGCAATATCACTCCTCATCGAAAACGTAAACGTCTCGCGCTGATGCGAGAGCTCGGCGAGTTTGGAGGATGGGGGCAATTGCGACTCACCACCAATTTGACTTTCTAAATTAACTCTGTTGTATTCAGAAATTTCCACGTGGAAATTTTCAGCTTTATTTTCATCGATTTTTGGAGAATTAAGCGACTCTGAACTAAAATTTTCTTGTGTCAATGGTATGTGTGGTACATCGGCAAACAATGTTGCAGCCACTTCCGCTCTCTCTTGTTTTCGAAAATCTCGTAC
>JAHFJT010000100.1 GCA_023245695.1 Candidatus Peregrinibacteria bacterium
TGATCTGCACGCCACTTACGACGATCATAAGAACGGCGATCACTCCCACGATCCCCGCGGCCCATCGATAAATAAGACTCACGTAGACCTGGAGAATTCCAGTTCCGCCAGCGGCTGGATCTGAGACAATCACGGTGACTTCCTGACAATCAAAGTATTGATTATTTGTGTCGGTGCCGGTATTGGGCATGTCGTTTGGGCATGCCTTGAGAAGCTGCTGATTGACCTGTTTTTTCTTTGCAGTCGCACCTGTTGGAACGCACTGGAGGATTTCGGTATATCGGAAGCACTTTCTCACAGTAGCGTTATTGTCGTTTGGCTGGGTATCTGGTGTATCCAGACTCTCTTCGAGCACAGTGTATACCTTTGTTTTTTTATCATCTTCGCTCAAGCAGAGATCTGTATCGGTGGTTTGGTGAACCTTTGAAGTGCACAGATCTCCCGTATCGTCTGCTGCTACAGCGATCGGAAGCACGAGGCTTCCAAGCGTAAGAGAGATCAAAAATGTGTGGAGAAGTTTTTTCATTAGGAGAGAATACTGGTAACAACGTTGACGACCGCGAACGAGAGAAGGGAAAAAAGAACGCCAAGGATCGAGTAGAACATCATGTCTTTACCCTTAGTAACCCAACCTTCGTCACCGTGGTTGGCGATCATCATGATGCCAGCGACGACGAGTGTAAGGAGTGCAACGGATCCAATCACGTAAATGAGAATATCGATGACCCGCAAGAGTGTGCCAAGAAGTACGCCATACTTCGAGTAGTCTTTGTTGTAAAAAAATGAAGTTCCTTGTTTCTGAACTTTTCCGTTTTTGTCTTTCGTTTCGAGTGTCAGAAAGTCGAGTGGAAGCTTGAATCCCTGACCGGATGTCATTCGAAGTTTGTCTGCTTGTCCCTGGCATGAGGTACCGTATTTGTCCTGGCACACTTTTTCTGCGTCGTTTTTTATCTCTACCTCTGCCTGTTTTTGTGTTTCGTAGTTTGCGGCCGCATCCGTTCCTTCATCAATTACGTCTTCAGACGTCCCGACCTTGGCCAAGACAACTCCAGGAATCATGAGGATTCCGACGAGAATGTAGGCTATAAGAGTTTTTGTGATTGTTTTCATGTGTGCGGGGATTACACTTCGAACTCTGGGGGAATGTTTGTCAATGCGTCTTCTTCGGTGATGAGGTCGGCTTGCAATAAATCCATGACGGCTTTTTTCATGGTTTGCATGCCGTCGCGGAGACCGGTTTCGATGGTGGAGTTGATCTGATGAGTCTTTTCTTTTCGGATCATGTTCGCGATGGCGTTGTTCACGAGCATGATTTCGAGGGCAGCGAGACGACCCTTCTTATCCTTGCTCTTGATGAGACTCTGCCAGACGACGGCCTTGAGACTCTCTGAGAGCTGAGCCCGGATCTGGTTTTGCTGTGAAGGAGGGAAGGCATCGATCATGCGATCTACAGACTTTGCGGCTCCGCTTGTATGCATGGTTGCGAGCACGAGGTGGCCGGTTTCTGCGGCGGTAATGGCGAGCGAGATCGTCTCGAGGTCGCGCATTTCACCGATGAGAATGATGTCTGGATTTTCACGCATCGCACTCTTGAGGGCTTTTGCGAATGAGGCGGTATGGGTTCCCACTTCACGCTGCTGAAAGACCGATTTTTTATTTTCGTGAATGAACTCGATTGGATCTTCAATCGTGATAACATGCTTAGATTGTTTTTCATTAATCTCGTTTGCAATGGCTGCAAGTGTGGTGGATTTACCAGAACCGGTTGGGCCGGTAACTATGACGAGGCCTTGTTTGTACTGGGAAATTTGCTTGAGCTGCTGCGGAAGGGCGAGTTCGTCGAGACTATAAACTACTTCTGGAATCAGACGAAATGCCGCGCTGATACCTTTACGCTGCACGAACATATTTACACGGAAGCGACCGATATTTTCCAGCTCGAGTGAAAAGTCGAGATCGAGGGTCTGTTCGAATTTTTTCTTCTGCGCCTCGTTGAGGATTTCAAGAAGATACTCTTCAGCCATCTGCTTCGTGAGCACGGGATGATCTTCGACGGCAACGAGATCACCATTGATACGGAGAATCGGTTTGCTGCCGGTAGAGATGAAGATGTCCGACGCTTTGTACTGGACACCGGTTCGGAAGATCTTGTCGAGTTTCATCTGAGAGGGTTTTAGTTTTTTTGTTGGTTTTGTATCTATCTCGTTATTCTACCATATTTAGGGATTTTTTTCAAGCTGATGGCGGCTTTGGGCGCATATGCCTCTGTGCCGAACTGATTTGCTAGAATCTAGTAATATTTTAAAACCTTGTGCACGTGCACAAGGTTTTATGTAATTTTTCAATTATGACAAACTTTTCAGCTTTGAGACTAGCGTCGTTTCACTTTTTCTCCTACAGGCTGAGGGGCTGGGGTAGAGGCAGCTGGAGAGGTTGTGGCTGGACTGACAGGTGGCGTGACCGCCGCTGGATCCGTGGCTGCAGGGGTGAGATCGGAGGAGGGTGTCGTTGGAATGGTCGTTGCGGCGTCTGTAGCTGCTGAGGTATCTGTAGGAGTAGGGGTATCAGAGAGGGTCGAAGATGCGGCGTCTGAAGGCGTGTCGGTACTTGCAGCGCTGCTGCTATTTTCTACCTGCTGCTGAATATCTGAAGTGATCGGTTCGCTTGTTGAGAGCACATTTTTATAGAAAAGATACCCACCGATCACAGCAATCAAGAGGGCGCCGGCAAAAATGACCCACTTCACATTTTGAGACATGCCCTGAACCTTATTCATCATGGATGCGGGTGGCATGCTTGAAGTTGGAGTTTGAGTGCTTGGTGCTGGTGGAGGTGATGAGAGGGGCTTGAGTGGTGATGCTGGGATTGGAGTTGGCACTGTAGGAGCTGTTGGCTGTGGAGCTATCGGTTTTGGTGGTATAAGAGTCGGCCCAACCGGCATCGGTGCAGGTGCTGGTGGAGGAGTAGCAGGTTTTGGCGGAGCTACTGGAGTGGAAGTTGGCACTGCTCCGACTGGAGCAGGAGTTGGGACGGGAACGGGGGCTGCAGCCGTTGGCTGCATAGGTTTAAGTTCCATATCTAACTTGAAAGCACCTGCGGAAGGTACCGCTGGTGGAGCTGCTTGCAACTCGCTGAGCATTTTTTGTGCGTCGGCATTTGAGGGATCGAAGTGGAGAATTTCCTGAAGGCCGCGGACGGCTTTGTCCTTTTCGCCTTTTGTGGTCCATTCTTTGATGTGATCGAGCGCTTCCTGAACGGTTGTTTTGATAGGGTCTGCCATGAGTAAAAAGTGAGGGGGTAGTGAAGGGAAAAATTAAAAACGTTCGAGGTTCATTTCGTCCATGTCGTACTCATCGGTATTATTTTTTGGAAGAATGTTTTCAATGGCACCCCATTCACTTGCGTCGTCTGCTGGCACAATCACGGTTACCTTGTCGCCGACGCTTCCTCGGAAGTAGGTGACGGATGCGAGAAGGACCTTGTATGTTTTGTGCTTACAGATCACCTTGTACTGACCTTCGTCATTTGTAAGAATGCCGATGAGATGTTTTCGCTCGATCGGTTTGATTTGTTTGTAGAGGAACGTTCCATCTTCTTTGATCGTGAGTTTGAGAATGTCGCCAGGAACGAGTTTTGACTTACTCGCGTAGTTCGCAGGTACCGGGTACGCACGCTTGTCTGGGCCGATCATCGTCTGTCCGTCGAAGACACCCTCGAGAACATTGGCATCTCCACTTGAGAGACCTTCTTGTTCGAGCGAGGTTGCTTTCTTAACGTACTTGGAACGGGTAGAGAGCTTTGTACCTTCGCTGCCTCCAAGCTCGGCTAAGAGCTGCTGAGCTGATCGCAGACTTGTTTCTGCGCTCTCAATCATTTCTTGGATCAGTGCTATTTTGGAATCTTGAGACATGTACTTTTTGTTTTAGAAGATTTTTTATAGCTTTAGTATACCTGTTTTTGGGCTTTTTCTCAAGCGCGCTCCCTTTACAAAGTCACCTGATTGGTTTCTTCCTTCATTTTTTTGTGCTTCTCAAGCCATCGCTGGAGGAGAGCACGGCGGGTAATGCCCACATTGGAGAAGATGCGGAAGGTAAAGACGACGGTCGCGGCGAGGTAGAGGTCGAGACCGAGCTTGTCACCGAGGTAGGTGATGACGAGGGCGAGAATGATATTGAAGAAAAGTCCGGATATGAAGATGATCGCATTGTACTGGTCGCGCGTGATCTCGGCGCGGATGGCGCCAAAGAGTGCATCAAGAATGCCGATCAAGATGACGGCTGAAAATTTTGTGTAGATGACCGGAATGGTGAAATTTACACCAAGTCCGAGAAGGATTCCGAGAAGGATCCCGAGTAAGGCCCAGATCATATAGAGATGCTATGTGCGGTTGCGGCTATTATAGCCTATTTTTTCCGTTTGAAAATAACTTTTTCTCCGCTCGTTCCCGAGATGCGAAGATCAATGTAGACGA
>JAHFJT010000101.1 GCA_023245695.1 Candidatus Peregrinibacteria bacterium
TCTTTATATATTTTTCCTCAAGGGAACCTATGGCAGATCTTCTCTTAAAAAAAGGAAAAATTGTTTTCATCGATGGTGTCCGCGAGGGCGATGTGGTGATCGATAAAGGTGTAATTGTGGAAATTACGTCTGAGTACAAAGGCCCTGCTGATCGTGTCATCGAGTGTCAGGACAAGGTGATTTTCCCGGGTGTGGTTGATGCGCATGTTCATATGCGTGTCCCAGGTTCTGAGTACAAAGAGGACTTTACGACGGGGTCGATGGCGGCGATTTCTGGCGGCGTAACTTCGTTTTTGGACATGCCAAATAATATTCCGCCTATTATTTCCAAGAAAATGCTGAGCGAAAAGCGCTCGCTCATTGATGGAAACTCGTTTGCGAACTACGGACTTTTTTTTGGAGCGACCGATGATAATGTTGAAGAGCTCAAAAGAATTTCGAATGTTCCGGGTCTAAAAGTGTACATGGGTGAGACGACGGGAAATCTCATCGTGCGAAAAGACGAAACTCTTGAAGAGATTTTTTCCTATACGAGTAAGAATTTTCCGGTGGTAGTGCACGCTGAGAGCCAGGAGTGTCTGGATCGATTTTCGGCTGAATACAGCGGAGAAGATGCGCGTTCACGTGTCGATTTTCACTCGGTGGTTCGTCCGCCTGAGTGCGCTCGTGAGGCGGTGAAGCACGTGCTGCATATTGCGAAAAAGTTTGATGCTCGCGTGCATATCGCGCATGCATCTTCGGCAGAAGAGATTGATGTCATTCGAAAATTTAAGTCTGATAAAGTTACCTGTGAAGTTACGCCTCATCATCTCGCCTTTGATCTCTCGACGTATGATCGTCTTGGTTCACGAGCGAAGGTGAATCCTCCTTTGCGAAGTAGGGAGGACGTAGATGCGCTGTGGGCTGCGATCAATGATGGTACGGTGGATGCGGTAGCGTCGGATCACGCACCTCATCTATTGAAAGAGAAAGATGGAGCGTACGAACAGTGTCCTGCGGGTTTCCCGGGTGTGGAGACAATCTTGCCTGTCATGCTTGATGCGGTGAATCATGGTCTTTTGAATCTTGATCGTGCTGCGCAGCTCTTGAGCTCGGGTCCAGCTCGGATTTTTGGGATTCAGGGAAAGGGTCAGATTGCGGTGGGGTACGATGCGGACATTGTGATCGTGGATATGGATTTGGAGAAAGAGGTGACGAACGCGGCGATGCTCACGAAGTGTGCCTGGACACCATGGGATGGTATAAAGCTCAAAGGCTGGCCGATTATGACGATTATGGGCGGAGAGGTGACCTATGAAGGTGGAAAATTTGTCTCGTCGAAGCGAGGAAAGGAGCTTACATTTCGTTCTCCCGATGCCCTCTAGGGAAGGGTCCTCGTAGTTGCTTTATATGGTAGATTGTGGTATAATTACTAGATTTTTAGTAATTTACACCCTTTCTTCTGACTCTCCCTCAACGATCATTTCTTTCGCGACTCCTCCTCTACTTTGCACTTTGTGCACTCGCATATTGGTTGCGAGCCTATATCAATCTTCATGCGACCTATGTCGTCTACGAGGTTCAGAATTTTTACCCAATTTTTTTGGTGTATCCTCTCGTGCTTCTTTTCGCGTCGGCATGTCGAGATCAGATTCGGGCGTTCCGCGACTATCGTATACATATCGCGCCTACACTGTTTTTTTCGCTTTCGGCTCTTGCTGTTTTCTCAATTCCACTCTCATATTTTGTGGATCGGGCCGTGAATCCTATTCTCATGCACTATGCTCCACTCTACCTGGGCTACATACTTTTGTTCATCGCTATCTTTGGGGTGAATTTTGTTCGATCTTTTAGAAAAGAGCTTCTCCTTATCAGTGGTATTTCGTATGGTCTCCTTGGATTTTTTATGGCAGCTGAGTCGTATTGGAAGTTTCTTTCGTATGGCATTGTGCGTGCTCTCTCGGTAATTCTTCCGTTTTTTTCAAAAAATGTTCATATTCGAATGTCAGATTTTAATGTAAAACTTGAGGCGTTTTCGGTGAATATCGGTGCTCCGTGTGCTGGGACGTACTCCCTCTTATTTTTTATTATCTTCTTTGGACTCTCGCTCTTTTTCCTATATCGGCAGGGAAGAATTCGGTATGGCTACTCGCTCTTTGTCTTTGTGGCAGGCTTCGTAGTTCTTTTCCTTCTCAACACCTTGCGCATTGCGATTATTCTCATGGTGGGTGGGTACTACTCTCCGCAAATTGCCATGTCAATTTTCCACGAGTACTTGGGCTCAATATTTTTCATGGCATTTCTTCTGATGTACTTTTCGTACATCATGCCACATCTTGTAGTGTCGCCTCAGAAACCCCTTTCTGCTTTATAATTTCTTTTACAAAAAGATGGGCTTTTTGGCCCATCTTTTTTGCTTCGATTTTGTTTTTCGCGATCTTTATTTTTTCGCTACCGCACTTTTTACCTGTGCGCTGAGGGCTTTGTCATCTGTTTTATAGCTTAGTGTTGCAAGAAGGTTCGTCGATCCAATATCTACAAATTCCATGTTCATTGTTGGACTGATCTTTTTTACAACATCCCATTGCGCGCTGATATCTTTTTTTACGTCCTCCGCCTTTTCTGGCTTGCTGAGTTCGATGATGGTGATATCGACATTTCCGGCTGTTCCCTTGATCTTATATTTTGTTGCTTTGGTTGCAGCATCTTTTGATGGAAGCGCCATGATGTCACTTGTTTCATCTTTTGTAGTGAAGGTAAAGCCTGCAGCGGTTAATTTTGTCGCAATGTCCGTCGTTGTTAGAGACTCTGACGGTGTTGTCTGCGTGATTGCGGGCTCATTTGTTGCCGATGTGGTAGGAGTTTCGTCTTTGCTGCATCCAGCTCCAATCGTCAGAATACTGAGGAGGGCGAGAGTAATAACGGTGTTTTTGTGCATAATAAGGAGTGTGAAATGAAAATATTACTTCGCGCCGATGGCGTCTTCGACCTTCCATGCATCTTTTTCGACAGCCTCTTTGTAAATAACACCTACGACGACAGAGTCACTTCCCATATTGCCAAGAACTGCTTTGTAACCAGCATCCTGTGCGGCAATAAATTGCATCTGAACGTCCGATGTTACGGCTATTTTCTGAGCAGGATCCTTGAGCTCGACCACTGTGAGAATAACAGTGTCATTTGGAACCGTGACCTTGAATTCTGTAGATTTTGAAACGCTTGCGCCATGTGCGAGTCCCGTAGCGGCTGCCGTTTTGTCTTTCGTTGTAAACTTGAATCCAGCTGCTGTGAGTTTTGCCTCGATGTCCGCTGCGGTAATCGCTGTTGCAGCGGCTGGCTGTGATGTTGCTGGGGCAGTCGTAGCGGAGCTTTGTGCGTCCGGTACCGGTGTGGTGTCTGGATTTGGGGTTGCGGTGCTGCTGTTTCCGCATCCTGCTGCAATAGCGAGTGTGCCGAGAAGAGCGAGTGAAACGAGAGACTGCTTTCGCATAACATTTTGGGTAATAAAAATAGGAAAGAAGCCACGCTATTCTAGCGATCATAGCTGCTTCACGCAATCGAACTCAGTGATCGTGACGCAAGAGGTGTTGTCTTTTATAGGCTTTGATGGTAAAGCTGTTTCCGGTACAATTAGCTCTTGCTATTTCCAGAAAACATAGTATAGTTTCACCTTAATTCAACACATAATCCCTCTTGTTATGGCTGGTAATTCCTCAAATAAACCCTTAGCTCCTGGAGCATTAGACCCTGAAACCACACCCACTTCTCAACAGGGGCCTGTGGCCAGTCAGTCCGTGAGACCTACCGTGCGTATTCCTAAAGTTGGTGAAATTTCAGGTTCTCAGACATCTGTTCGAGATACGGTCCCACTTCCTACGACGATGCTTCGGATGAGCGCAGATCGTGCTATGGAAGCAGGAGAGAGTTCTGTTGACGACGAGGGGCTTCGAGAAACGACTCGGATCCAGCCGGGAGATATTACTGGTAGAACTCGAAGTGGTACATATGACGTAACACTTGGTAGCGTTCCGCGTGGTGAATATGATGGTATGGAAGTTCAGAAAGAGGCGGAAGGACTGGGTAAGTATCCGGTATCGTACTCTCTTGTTTCTATCCCAAATCCAGATGGAGGAACCGTCGACTTGAGCTCTTTGGATGATGCTTTGGCTCAAGATTTGAGACGATTTGCGTCTGATCTTCAAATTGTTAACAACTCTCCGCGAGTCTATGGACTTGTAATTCGAGGCGAGCGTTCGGTTTCTCGAACGGTTGAGGTCTATAAATTGATTTCTCATCTTGCTAATGAACTTGGCCTCCAGACGCCATCTATTGTGGCAACTGCTGCAAAACTTTCCGTGAAGGAGACCGGAACGATGGGTCAACTTCCTGAGAGTCTCCTTAGACATAAGGAGGTTATTTTGAAAAATCATGGCGTGCAGGTTTTTGATGCAGCCTTCGCTAAAGCT
>JAHFJT010000006.1 GCA_023245695.1 Candidatus Peregrinibacteria bacterium
ATTCTGCCTCTCTTTATTGCCACTATTCTCCAGTTCAGCCCAGCGATGGTGCCAGACGCACCCCTTCATCCAGCCCCGATGCCGATCTTCCAGTTGCCAGCAAAGGCTTCTTTGGCGAAGACGGCCCCCGCCGTGTCGACGCCCTATACCTCTCCTTTCAAACCCTACGGTATCACCGTCAAATATCAGGTTCTTGGGGCGTACCCGAGTGCACAGGTTGTTACGCGACTGCGGCAGTGTGAGACGGATGTGTTTCGCGCGTACCTCGTTCTTCCGGTTTCTCAGCGTCAGCAGCTGACGAATCTCACCTTCCAGTGGAAAAGCGATCAACAACGTGGACTCGGCGGAGGTTCGTCGATGACCCTCAAGTGCAATGATCTTTCCAGTATGGAACTAGCCTCTGTCTTTGTGCATGAGATGGGGCACATCGTCGACACGGGTCTCATGGAGGGACACTCTTCTGCGGGCGTGAGTAGCTACAAAGATTTTCGGCTCGCAATTTTCCGAGATGATCCAAGTATTGGCTTCTACTCCATCAGCTGGAAAAACTCAGCGACGACCTGGAGAGACACGAGTGCGATGGATTTTGTGACTGGATATGCGTCGAGCGATCCTTTTGAGGACTTCGCCGAGACATATAACTTCTTTCTTTTGCATGGCAGTCAGTTCCGATATGCGGCACAGTTCAATACTCGACTCGCGCGAAAATATACCTACATGCGTGATCATATTTTTGATGGTCACACCTATGTGAACAACGACATGAAGCTCGATGCGACGAAACGTGCATATGATGCAACCGTGTTACCATTTTCACTTGCTAATTTCAGTAAAAGTCTTTAGAATAGTTGCGCTTATTGTGATTTTTAGGAATTCAAGGCTTGTTGCTTTTCTAGGGCAAAGGGGCGTCGATCCTCCTAAAACACACAAGACCCCCGCCCAAGTGGTGGGGGTTTTTTGTTATTGCCATTTTGGCCATCAGACTCTAGAATTAGCCGGCAGCAGAAATTCATGTACGTGGTGGTCGTAGCTCAACGGTGGAGCACTAGGTTGTGGTCCTAGGGGTTGTGGGTTCGAGCCCCATCGACCACCCCAGAATTTTCATTTCAAAGCAGAGTACGGCATGGCACCTTGTTCGTTTTGCGGTGTCTCCTACGTGTTTGACATTTCTAAAAAATGATATATAATCTCTCCTTAGACCTTTTGACGCCTCCTCTATGAATATCGTACGCTCAGCCGCCGCAAGTATGGCTGCACTCGCCCTGAGTAGCGGATGTGGTGATGTGCTTGAAGGGAGCACACAGAGTCCGGCGTATGCAACCGATGCGTCACCTGACGTTGGACATCTTTCTTCCAAGATACAGCAGGACATCGCTGCATCGTGTTCAGGCTTCACGCTTACGGCCATGCCCGATATGAAAACCGGCAATACTCCTATTAGCCAGGAGGTCATTCGCGGTGATTACGTCGAGCTTGGATGCTGGCATATTGAGAATCCATGCGACCAACCGCTCGTTACCGATCACATGACTTTTGCGCGAAAGGGGTTGGCTCCTATGGGGCAATTCATCGATCGGTACATTCCTAAAACTTCTGATACGCGAGTGATCGATCCAAAGTCTCGTAAGGTTACATTCACTGATGGGCCGATAAGCTTTCCTGAAAAGTCGGGTTGGGATTTTTGTATTTCCGGCACGGTGGCCAACGATGCAATCTGCGATGCTCCTACAACATTCCTCGTCGATAGCGCGGAAGACATGCACTTGACCTATGACGGCAAGCCCGTCACCTCAAAAGACTTTTCAAATACGGCATTTCCTGTCGCTGGAGGTGTGACGACGGTTGACTGCGGAGTAAAATTTGTGGATGCAAAATTGAGCGCTTCTAATGCAACCCTTTCTTCCGCTCCGATCGGATCTACGGTCGATTGTCTCGATGTGGATATCGTGAGTAATGGAAATTATATGACGCGTTTACATAGTCTTCAAATCGATGTTGAACGGCAGGCATCAACTCCCGCCAGCGCTGAAGGTGGTCTTCTGGATACCTCAAATCCAGGCCAGGTCAATCAGATAACTACGAATGTTGGACCTATTGCGATTACCAAAACTATGAATGGTGACTCAAATCCTGTTGGCGTCACACTCTCGTTCTATGGCAATGATGACCTTGTCCAGTGGCCTTATGTCTTAGGAAATTCCGAGGCAGCTCTACTTTTCCCGCAAACACAAGAGACCCTAACTTTTAGCGTGGGTATCGGTAACGTTAAGCTGCTTATCGGTGAAAAGATACGATGCATCTTCAAGTCCAAACCTGTCATTACTAAGGTTGCTATCGATAACACTCCTTCCGATCCTCTCGATCCGAGTCTGATTGGACCAGAGAAGGATATCGTCGGTCCGTGGATTACGATTACGAAGTAGCTACTTCTGACCGCTTTTTCCGGAAGAACATTTTTGGCTTGGTCTGGCCGCTCTTTCGGAGACGGAGACGTTCTTCGAGTGGAAGTTCGGCTACGGTCTTACATTTTTCTGAACAACAACGTGAGAATGTTTCGGCGCAGGCGGCGCACTGGATGAAGAGCAGATTACACATTTCATTCGCACAGTTCACGTGTTCATCTGATGCGGCTCCGCACTGGTGGCACTGACTCAGAACGTCTGGCGTGATGCGCTCAGCACGTCGCTCATCGAAGACAAAGTTCTTTCCTTTGAATTTCGATTCGAGGCCTTTTTGCTTTACCTCATGAGCGTAATTGATGATACCACCATAGAGCTGATTCACGTCTTTAAAACCTTCGTTCTTGAGGTAGGCACTCGCCTTTTCGCAACGGATTCCGCCCGTACAGTAGAGGAGGAGTTTTTTATCTTTCTTGTCTTCAAGTGCGTCGCGTACGGCTGGAAGTTCGTCCTTGAAGGTATCGACGTCGGGACAGAGTGCGCCTTCGAAGTGGCCGATTTCGCTTTCGTAGGCGTTGCGCATATCGACGATGATCGCATCTTCACTTTCGGCGAGCTTGTTGAACTCTTCCGCGTTCAGATGGGTTCCGACGTTTTCGATGTCGTAGGCGTCGTGCGCGAGACCGTCGGCGACGATCTGTTTCTTCAATTTGATGGTGAGCTTGTAGAACGACTCGACGTACTGCGACTCTTCGACGGCGATTTTCAAAGGTATAGATGCGAGTTCACGGTGAGATTCGAGGTTCTGGACAAACGCTTCCCACTGAGGCTCTGGAACATTGATCTGTGCGTTTATCCCCTCCTGTGAGACGTAAATTCGACCAAGCACTCCGAGCTGCATCCACTCGGCGTAGAGCTGATCGCGAAACACCTGCGGATCGCTGATGCGAACATAGCGGTAGAACGAGAGCGTTCGTCGAGTGAAGGTTTCCTGGGAGAGCTTTTTAAGAGCGTCTTCTTTGGAGAGATTGTTGGCAAGTTTAAACATGGATCCGTATTTTAGCTGTTTTTTGACCTTTGGCGCAAGTACTCAATCAAGGCTGGTAGTAGAGAGAGGATGATGATCGAGAGAACGAGGAGCGTGAGGTTTTTCTTGATAAAGGGAATGTTGCCGAACATGAAGCCACCGGCTGTGAAGATGGCAACCCAGAGGGCGCCTCCGAGAGCGTTGTAGGTCATGAAGTTCCGGTATGGCATCTTGCCGATGCCCGCGACAAAGGGTGCGAAGGTTCGGACGATCGGCATGAAGCGCGCGATGATGATAGTCTTGTTGCCGTGGAGTTTGTAGAAGTCCTGGGTTTGCGTGAGGTACTTTTTCTTGAAGATACGGCTGGTGTCTGAGGAAAATGCTTTGGCACCAAGAATTTTTCCGATGTGATAATTTACGGTGTCGCCGAGGAAGGCGGCGATGAAGGTGCTCACAAGAATAACTTTGATGTCGACGAGTCCCTGGGCGGCGAGTGCACCGAGAAGAAATAAAAGCGAGTCCCCTGGTAGAAATGGTGTGATGACGAGTCCGGTTTCACAAAAAATCACGACAAAGACGATCAGGTAGATCCAGATCCCATAGGTGGCGATGAGCGAGATGAGGTGAACGTCGAGATGGAGAATGAAGTCGATCATGATGGAAGCGCGTTTGGATCCTCGTCAGAGCCTGGCGGGAGACTATCGAACTCCTGATTCCTGAGCTGCTGAATCTTTTCCATATTATCCTGGAGGTTGGAGAATATTTTCCGGAGGATATTTTGCGCGAGAATATCGACATTTTCTGGCGGAAGAACCATGCCGTTGTCGGTCGTGAAGTGTCGGATGACAGCACTCATGTAGTCGCTGATGGCGGCGTGCATTTGCTGATTTTCGTCGTAGCTGTTTTTGATAATTCGCATCTGATCGTTGCGTGCCTGGATGTACATCATCTCGATCCAGATGAGCACTTCGTCGATGATCTGCTGGCTGAGGATGGAATCTTCGGTTCGAAGAAGCGCGAGTTCATCTTCGTCGAGGGTGATATTCTGGATGGTTTCGGTCGCCATGACTTCTACCTCGAGGCCCTTGTCGTCTTCTTTGGCGGCCATAGTCAGATCTTGCTGCGACTCACGATCGCCAAGGAGGAGTATCGCGAGTACAAAGGCTGGTGAAATATTCAGGGCGAGGACGTGAGCGGCAAGAAATGCGAGGTCGCCACGGCCGGACTTACGCTGAAGAAACTGGCTCAAAAGTTTGGCCAGTTTTTCTTCTTTTTTCTTGCGTTTCTGTTCTCCTTTTTGAAGTTGCTTGATCTGCTGGGACGCGGAGCGCATCTGCTCACGGAAGGCTTCCATGGCCGCTTCGGACATCCCTTCGCCACCACCTTCCGACGCTCCAAATTGTTCTAAGTCGCCGAACATAGATGAGGGTTATGTTTCTTGGGACGGAGCTGTATTACTTGGTTGCTACTGGAGCTACGATAGCTGGCACGATGCTGACGTATGTCTGTGTCTGAGCACGACCGTCGAACTTTCGTGTTCGCTTCTGCTTGAATGCAACGGTTCCGTTGGAAAGAGCAAAGATCGTGTGATCTCGTCCGAGGCCAACATTTTCTCCGAGCATGTACTTGGTACCTCGCTGTCGAATGATAATGCTTCCTGCTGTTGCTACTTCGCCGCCGAAGAGCTTCACTCCTAATCGTTTCGCCTGGGAATCTCGACCGTTCTTGGAGGATCCACCCGCTTTTTTATGTGCCATATTGGTAAACTGAGAAAATTAAAGCACGGGCATTTTATACTGGTTTTGGCCGCATGCGCAAGTCTTTTTTCCGTATCTTTCAGCTTCGAGATTGGGCTCTATCTGCTTCCGGGAAGGCAGCTTTGATTCTGGAGGGATTTTGTGCTATAATGGAGAGAAACTCAAAGACCCACCAAAACACATACCAAACTCATGATCTCGACCCGCTCTTTCAGCTTTGCAACTGCCCTCAGTCTCACGACGATGCTCGTTTTGAATCTTTTGCTCGTGCCGGGATCGGCTGTAGCGGCCATCACGGACCTCACGCCAAGCACTGCTGTGGCGACCGAACAGGTGAAGCGCGAACCAATGCCTGTTCCGACCCTTTCGAGTGCCGATATTGCGGCCGTCAGTGGCTTGGATCAAAAAAGTCTCAACAATGCGCTTTTCCTGCTGCAGATTCAAAACGACCTCAAGAGTGCGTATAAAGAGTATCACGATCTGAACTCGACAATTAGTCAGTCAGAGGCCAAGGTCCTCACCATCAATGAAACGATCGGAACGCTCCGGGAGCAGATCATCAGTTTCCAGCATGAGATCGATCTCAGCGAGGAGAAGATCAGGAATGTTGCCGAGCAGATCGGTTTGAAGGAGCGCGAACTCACGCTTCTCGAAGAAGAGGTTAAGAATCGAGGTGCGGCATTGGAAGGACAGAAGAAGCTTCTCGCGGATTACATGCGAGTACTCTACATCAAGGAAAACCGTTTCAGTGCTGATGGAAATGGGGAGGTTTTTAGTTCAGCCAAGCTCATTCTCGCTGATGAAAATGTGGGAGATACGCTTCGTGAGATGACGACGCTCGACATGCTTCAGCACAGCGGACAGACGATGCTTGAGGCGCTGAGTACTTCGCAGCAGCAGATTCTTGAGATGGGAACCCTTATTTTGCAAAAAAAACAGCGACTGGATGATCTCCGTGATCGGCTCCTCGCCGAGCGACAAAACTTGCAAAGTGAGCAGCAGGCCAAGGCAAAGCTCCTTGAGATCACCCATGGCGAACAGCAGACGTACCAGAAACTCGTTGAAGAGTCACAAAAACAGCAAGATGAGTCGATTCTTCAAATCAATGCACTCCAGAGTAACTTCAACTACATCAAGGATAACTTGAGCCGCCTCGGAAACTCGGTTCAAGGGAATGATCTTCAGAAAATTCTCGATGATCGAACGAAGCAGATTTACGACTATCAGCAACAGCAGGATTCAGGAACGCCGCTCCAGTGGCCAATTAAACCGTCTCGCGGTATCAGCGCGTTTTACCATGATACTGGCTACAAGTCCCGATTTGGCGTTGCGCATCAGGCAGTCGATATTCCTACGAACCAGGCGACGCAGATTCATGCGCCGAAGGATGGCATCGTCTACAAGACGAAGGATAACGGCATGGGATATAGCTATATTATTTTGAGCCACAAGGACAAACTTATGACGGTGTATGGTCACGTGTCTTCGATTCTCGTGAAGGAGGGACAGGTCGTGAAGAGTGGCGATATTATTGGTTTGACAGGCGGTATGCCGGGCACGAAGGGTGCTGGATATATGACGACGGGGCCACATCTCCACTTTGAGGTTTTGAAAAATGGTGAGCATGTCGATCCACTCGATTATCTCTCTCTTACAAAACTCTCTCTCGATAGTCTGCCTGAGAAATATTCACGACGTGTCGAAGAGCAGCGTGCGCAAGAGGCGCAGCAGCGACTCGATGGCCAGAGTGAAGATGCCGTTGGTGTCGGCGTGGGAGTGGATGGAAAATCTGCTGATCAGATCGATTCCGCGGTTGAACAGTCCGGTCAGGATGAGATCGACGTCTACCGCCGACTCTTTGGCATCCCGAAGGACTCTGGTAGTATCAAGCCATGAGGAAAGGCGTAAACATGAAGAGATACGGAAACGGGGAGCCTGCAGCTGGTGCTGCACTTGTTTTAAGACGCCTCTTGAAAGTGTATCCGGACGTCGAGTGCGCGCTTTTTTTTAAGACGCCGTTTCAGCTCCTGGTGGCGACGATTCTTTCGGCGCAGTGTACGGACAAGCGCGTGAATATGGTGACGCCGGGGCTTTTTAAGGCGCTACCGGATGCGCGTGCCTTTGCGGGCTCGACGGTATTGGTAATTCAGGAACGCATCAAATCGATCAACTTTTTTCGAAATAAGGCGAAGCACATTCACGCGGCTGCGGTAATGATCATGGAGGAGTTCGGTGGCGAGGTGCCACACACGATGCCAGAGATGTTGCGGCTGCCGGGCGTCGCACGGAAGACGGCGAATGTGGTTCTAGGCGTTGGATACGGAGTTATGGAAGGGGTCGTCGTGGACACGCACGTGCGGCGCCTCTCTTTGCGACTCGGCCTCACCAAACATCACGATCCGCTGAAGATCGAAAAAGATCTCGTGAAGGTTGTCCCTCAAAAAGAGTGGGAGCGATTTTCCCTTCTTCTCATCCAGCATGGTCGACAAATTTGTATCGCGAGAAAACCGCTGTGTGAGTCGTGCATTCTCAATGACATCTGCCCATCAGCGTTTCGTGTCGGTGGCACGTCGCGGCCCGATCGCTAAGAAGTTTCGCAGGAACTGTTTTCCGTAGGGCGTTGCGATACTTTCTGGATGGAACTGCACGCCATAGAGCGGATAGAGCGTGTGCTCAATCGCCATACAGAGCCCGTCACCTTCGGTGCGCGCGGTCACCTTGAACGTATTTGGCAGTGTCTTTTCGTCAACGAGGAGCGAGTGGTAACGCATCACCGGCGTTTTCTGTGGAATGTCTTTGAAGAGGCGCGAGTTCCCCATATGAAGAATTTCTGACGTCTTTCCGTGCATAGGTTCTGGTGCGTGCACGATCGTCGCGCCGTAGGCAGCCGCAATCCCCTGGTGTCCCAGACAGACGCCAAGAATCGGATAAAAACGGTGGAGCTCTTTGATGACCTCCATACACACACCAAAGTCTTCCGCGTTGGTTGGATTGCCGGGACCCGGCGAGAGAATAATGTGTGTGGGTTTCATTTCTTGTACGTCGAGGAGCTCGATGGCGTCATTTTTCACCACGAGAGGATTTCCGCCGATTTCCGCCACGTACTGGTAGAGGTTATAGGTGAACGAGTCGTAGTTGTCGATAATGAGCGTCTTCATGGCGTGCGGTTCTCTTTATGAATTCTGACTCCCTTTCTGTTCTCGTTCCTGTGCTTCGTGGAGATGATTCTTGAGGTCTTCAATCTCTTTCTCGGTAGGGTGCGGGTGCTCGGACTCACGTGGCCCCATTGGGCTAACCTGTCCCGCTTTTTGAAGTACTCGCTCGGTAACGAAAATCGGTTTTACCGACTGTACCGCGAGAATCAGCGCGTCACTCGGCCGCGCATCTACCTGTATCTCACTATTCCCCGAGGTAATGCAAATCTTTGAGTAGAAAATATCGTCGACCATATCGTAAATGACGACTCGGGAAATCTCTCCTCCAAGCGCTTCGATCGTATTCATGAGCAGGTTATGCGTCATCGGTCGATCGAAGTTCGTCTTGTCGAGCGACAGGGCGAGAATGCGTGCCTCGGGCTGTCCAATCATGACGGGAATAATTTTATTTTCACCCTGGCAGTACAAAAACAGCACCGGGTTCGCTGGGTCTTCGATGAGGGTAATGACATGCACCGGAATGATGTGAAATTGCTCCATGGCGTATATGACAAAGTAGCTTTCATTATAAACTTTTGGGATACATACTTCAATACCCTGGATCTCAAGAGCTAAACAGTATAGCCAAGGGGATATTCTGTGGTATACTCCGCAGGCTATCCTCTTAATGAAGCTGAAATATGGATCACGGTAATGTACTTGTTCGATTTGATAACGTGTCGTTTTCGTACGACAACGATAAAACAATTCTCGATGAAGCGAGCTTTTCTATACGCGAAAATGCGAAGATTACCATCATGGGACAGAATGGCGCGGGAAAGAGTACGATTTTCAAATTGATTCTCGGGGCGGCTGGTATCGATGAAGAGGGTGCGACGAAGCCAACCTCAGGCCGTGTTCTCATCAGCGCAGGTGCGTCGATTGCGATCGGACGGCAGGTCATGCCACGCGAACTCTTCAACCACACGGTTCTCGAGTACTTCGAGACGGCATTCGCGGAAAAGAATCACACGATTGAGCGACAGATCAAGGATGTACTCGATGTCGTGCAGCTCACGACAACACTGGATAAAAAAATTAAAGACTTTTCTGGCGGACAGCTTGCACGATTATTACTTGCTCATGCGCTTATTCAGGAACCGGATATTCTCCTTCTCGATGAGCCGACGAACAATCTCGACACCGCGGGCATCGATCACCTCACGGGTTTTCTCATGATGTACGAGAAGACGGTTGTGGTGATTTCTCATGATGCGGCGTTCTTGAACTGCTTTACGGAGGGCGTGTTGAATTTGGATTTTTTGACGAAAAAAGTGGAGCAGTACGTGGGAAACTATTTCGATGTGGTAGAGCAGATCGGCGCGCAGATCGAGCGTGAAGAGAAGAAAAACGCGCAGCTGCGGAAAAATATCCAGGACCGAAAAGATAAGGTGAACTTCTTCTCACACAAGGGAGGTAAGATGCGTAAGCTTGCGAGTAAACTTCGTGAAGAGGTTGAAGAAGATGAGGAGAGCATGGTCGACGTGAAGAAAGATGATAAGACGATTCGGACGTTTAGCATTCCGGCACAGCCGTGGTCTGATGCGATGGTGACACTCACGTCGGTGGGGGTGATCCAGAATCACGAACGAAAGTCGAAAAAGGTGGATATTAAATTGTGGAGACGAAATCGGCTGCAGATCGTGGGACCGAACGGGATAGGAAAGAGCACACTGCTGCGAGAACTTGCATCTGGTGAGTCTGAGGGTGCACGTCTTTCTCCAGAGCTTCGTGTCGGATATTACCAGCAGGATTTCTCTGGTCTCGACTTCGACAAGACGGTCTACGACGCGCTCGCCGAGATGATGGACTATCCGAATTTGAAAGATATCTATGCGACGGGCGCGCACTTTTTGCTCACATCAGATCTCATGAAGAGCAAGGTAGGATTTCTTTCTGAGGGTCAGAAGGGTTTACTCTGCTATGCTCGATTTGTCTTGCAGAAGCCAGGATTGCTCATTCTCGATGAGCCGACGAACCATATCAACTTCCGACACTTGCCGATCATTGCGCAGGCGATCGATGCGTTTGAGGGTGCAGTGATTCTCGTTTCGCATATGCCGGAGTTTGTGGAGCAGATCAATATTACCGACCACTTGGATCTCGGAACGATTTTGAGAAAAAAGTAGGGATTGCCGTTATCTTGAATATTTCTCGTTTTACATATTTTCACTCACCCCACTATGGCTCCTAAAAATCGCTGGCTGGCTCTGATCGTTCTCTGTCTTGGAAGCTTGATGATCGTGCTGGATACGACGATTGTGAATATTGCGCTGCCGTCGATCAAGGCGGATCTTGCGTTTACGGATACGTCGCTCGTGTGGGTCGTGAATGCGTACATGCTCACCTTTAGCGGGTTTTTGCTTTTGGGCGGGAGACTTGGAGATCTGTTTGGACACCGACGACTTTTTTTGACGGGTATCACGGTCTTCACGCTCGCTTCGCTCGCGTGCGGCCTCTCGAATTCCCAAATTCTCCTCGTCATCGCGAGAGCCTTGCAGGGTCTCGGTGGTGCCGTGGTTTCGGCCGTCGCTCTTTCCCTGATTATGGTGTTATTTACGGAGCCCGCCGACCGAGCCAAGGCGATGGGTGTGTTTGGATTTGTGAATGCTGGAGGTGGCAGCCTCGGCGTGTTGCTCGGCGGTGTGCTGACGAGTCAGCTCAACTGGCACTGGATCTTTCTCGTGAATGTTCCGATCGGTATTATCGTCTGCGCCCTGTGTCTCAAGCTCATTCCAGGTCATGAAGCCTCGGTCGCTCGAGAAAAACTCGATGTCGCGGGTGCAGTCACCGTGACCGCTTCGCTCATGCTCGCGGTCTACGCGATCGTGAATGGCAATGGCGTTGGGTGGCTCGCTCCTCAGACGCTTGGCATGCTCGCGGCGTCTGTCGCGCTTCTCCTCACCTTTCTCTTCATCGAGTCACATGCTCACGCTCCCCTCGTTCCTCTCCGCCTTTTCCGAGTTCGGACAGTTGCGACCGCGAATATTATCGGCGTCTTGTGGTCAGCGGCGATGTTTGCCTCATTCTTTATTTCTGCACTCTACTTGCAACTCGTGCTCGGATACAACCCTCTCATGGTGGGTATCTCATTTCTTCCGACGAATCTCATTATGGCAGCTTTCTCCCTTGGCCTCTCCGCAAAAATTGTGATGAAGTTTGGGAATCGCGCGCCTCTCACCATCGGAATGGTTCTCGTCGCGGCCGGTCTCGCATGGTTCGCTCGCGCACCAGTTCATGGAAGCCTATGGATCGACGTCGTGCCAGGCATGACACTCCTGGGACTCGGTGCCGGTATTGCCTTCAATCCACTCCTTCTCACGGCCATGAGTGGTATCGACCAGCGTGAATCTGGTCTCGCTTCTGGCGTAATGAACACCTCATTCATGATGGGTGGCGCCCTCGGTCTCGCCGTTTTGGCCAGTATCGCAGCGTTACGTACGAGTGGCCTCATCACGGCAGGCACCGATACTCTCATCGCTCTGAATAGTGGCTACCACGCGGCCTTTCTCACGGGTGTGATTTTTGCAGCTGTTGCGGCAGTATTAAGCGGTGTCTTTTTACCATCTCAAAAAAAGTCATAACATAGGGTATACTCTATCTTTACCAACGTGTTTTATTTCTTTACCCGTTATTCCTATGGCCCGCGTCTCCACTTACCTCAACTTCCCACGCAACACTGAAGAGGCGTTCAATTTCTATAAATCTGTTTTTGGCGGAGAGTTCATCGAGGGCGTTCATCGTTTCTCTGAGGTTCCACCTCAGGAAGGCCAGCCGCCGATGGCGGAAGAGGACAAACATCTCATCATGCACATCACGCTCCCTATTTTGGGTGGTCACGTCCTGATGGGTACGGATGCGCCGGCTACGATGGGATTCAATGTCCAATTCGGAAATAATATTTACATCAATCTCGAACCCGATACTCGCGTCGAAACCCAGCGACTCTTTGATGCGCTTTCGGCTGGTGGAAAAGTAGAAATGCAGCTTTCGGAAATGTTCTGGGGCGGATATTTCGGCTCATGCAAGGACAAATATGGCGTTCAATGGATGTTCAACTGTACCAGTAAAGAATAATCTTTATGAAACCAAAAAATATCGACACCTACATCTCCTCGGCTCCCGAGGAGTCACGGGAGAAACTTCTCGAGCTCCGCGCCTTGATCGCTTCCCTCGTACCAAACGCCGAAGAAGGCATTAGCTACAGCATGCCGGCCTTCAAGCTCCATGGAAAACAGCTGATTGGTTTCGCTGGATACCGACACCATGTCGGATTCTATCCGATGAGCGGTTCATTTTTGAAAGACTACGCAAAAGAGCTCAAAAACTACAAAACCTCTCGGGGCGCTGTTCAGTTCCCTCTTGAAAAACCCCTTCCTGTCGCCCTCATTAAGAAGCTGGTGAAAGGCCGAGTAAAGGCGGTGAGCGCTCAATTAAAAACTTCCAAATCTCAACTTACGTCATACACCCATCACCACAAAGACGGCACCATCTGGGGCAAAGGCAGCATGCTGGGTAGAACTATGGTTGGCGCCTGGGTGTGGTACCGGAAAGACGGCACCAAGTTGCGCTCCGGCTCTTTCGACATCCACGGCAACCAGATCGGCAATTGGACCACCTACGACAAAAACGGCCGGGTCGTTAAGGTGACGGAGATGAAGTAACGGATAAGAAGTCAGTGGTTTAGGTTGTAATTTCAACCTCCCTCTTCCTTCCGTCTAGCGTTACTCGAAAATGGTCCAAAAAACCATGATGTCCCAATAGGATTGCTGGTTGAGATTCAGCAAAATATACTTTTGATTCCCACTCTAAATTCCTGAATCCACTTTGTCGAATCATATGTTTTATTTTTACAGAAGATGGGTAGACGACAAATGGATTTTTTCCTGCACCAATAAATTTTGTTTTTGTACTAGGATCGAGCTCAAGATGTAGCTCCCCGGCGAGTTCTAAAGGAAGGATCGTGTAGTCAGCTCCAGAATCTATAATACCTTCAGTATAAATAAAATAGCTCTGATACTTAAAAAATATCGGTATTGATGGACGATAGACGCTTTCACTGTTCAAGCCTGGAAATTGCGAATAGGAAAATTTCATAAAACTATCCAGCAATTACACCTTTTGGAATCAGGACAAACCTAACCTCTTCTGGATCCTCCCTTTTAACTTTCTCCTTTACTGTTCGCAGGGTCATTCCAGAAGCTAAAATTTTATTATCTTTAGCTGCTACCCATTTCCCTGCATATTGAGCTGAATATTTCATGAAAGAGATGATATTAACGAAAGGAGCTTCTATTTTATCAATTTTAGATTAAATTCACAAACTCAACCCTGTAAAATGTGTTGAGATATTCTAACAAATCTCCTACTTAAAGCATAAATCTAGCTGAGCTTATAGGTCTAATGCCCTTTGACTGGGCTATACTAAATATATTAATTCCAAATTCCTTCCTGATATTTCTTGTGTTTTTCTGCCCGCCATACCCAAGAACTCCCACTGTCTGGGCCATTTTCCCAAAACCCACGAGCCTCCTTTTGTAACATCTCAAGCACACCACTTTTATCAAATACAATTCTTCCAAATGCCCAAAAATGAATACAGTCGCCATGCCCCTCTTTCTTGCTTTTCTGCATATAATATCGAACTTTATCTGGCGGATTAAAACATGCCTCTATATCTACTCCAAAGCGCACTCGTTTCCCCACCTCGTTCCAATCAGACCCATCATTCGTAACACAAAATACATCCAAATCACTCTGCTCATTCGGCGTACCGTAAATATAAGAACTAGTAACAAGAATTCCATCAATACGAGGATCTTGTTTAATTTCCTCTATAACATTCTCTATTTGTTTATTTGTCAGCATAGGCTTTGACTCATGCTAATACTGGCTGGGGATGAGGGATTCGAACCCCCGAATGGCGCCTTCAAAGGGCGCTGCCTTACCGCTTGGCGAATCCCCAGTGCGTGACTGTGCGTAGCCTTAGAAGTGCTTCGCCGACCTATAGTATCGTATTTTTTGCGGCAAATAAAGAGAACTCACGAGGCTACTTTCGGGACTTCTTTCGTCGTGCGCCGTAGTAGCTCATCGCAGCTCCGATGCCATAGATCCACATTTCTGGTCCAGTGGACGCAGTTCCATGTGGCTTTTGCTTTCCGGCGACTGGATGGGATGGTACGACCATGTCTGAGGCTTGATTTTCGAGAGCGACGAGGGCGCTGCCAGATGTTTTTTGCTGAGTCTTGGTTGTTGTGGATGCAGAGGTTCCCTGGTTTGTCGTACCGGATGTCGCATCATTTCCACCACCGGAGGTGATGATGAGCTGGCCATCTGGTGCCACGGTTGGAGTAGGTGCTGGTTTCGCAGTACAGACTGGACCATTGATGCTCATGAGAAGATTATCGATCGTCTGGCCGTTCATCTTGATCGCTGCACCAAGACCGTAGAGCGTCTTGAGCTGACTACATACCACGGAAGCATTATCCCCCGTGAGACCCGTGATCGTCGGGACTGACTTACAGTCGGCTGGAATCGCACCACCGTTGAGGTAGGTGTTGTCAGGACACAGGGTTTGAGGGGCTGGAGTAACTGGCTGGACAGGTGGAGGGGTAACTACGGGCGGAACAACTGGTGTGACGGGTGTCACTGCCGCTGCAGGTGTACACGTAAACTCTCCTGTGACGGGATCGCTCATCTTCCCTGTCGAGTTGACTGCGTTCACTCTCCAGATATACTTCTGGTTCGGTTTTAGATAGGAGTATCGGTACGCCGGAAAGCTCGTTGTTATAGGGGCTGGAAGCACATCGGATGTTGCGCTCTGATCGAAGATGCTTACTTTGTATGTGTCCGTCGTTGAGTTGCTGCCTGATGTCCACTCGAGGCCAACCCATTTAGCACTTGGCTCACAGATAGCTTTCAAATCTTTTGGAGTGGAAGGACTTTGAGTGTTTATAAAAATATTTGGATCAATATTTGTGAATTTTATCGGTTGCGATGTGCTCGGACACGTAAAATTTGTTCCGATCGCATCTGGGCTCTTCTTATCACCTGCCACTGCATTTACCCACCACTTGTACTCTTGGTTTGGCACAATTGTTGCCGTGTAGGCAGATGTTGTAAGGTCGTTTGCGACGAGGTCTCCAGGGTTCGGCGGGAGGGGAGAGTTTTCGAGTGCCCATCCATTCCTGAGATTGTCGAGCCGGAGACCGTATGTCAGCGGTGATGGAAATTTCGAAGGGAGCCATCGAAGGACGACCGATGTACCACGGGGTCCACACACCGTCGTAAGAGCTGTAGGGGCGGCTGGGAGAATCGTTGGAGATGGTGCCCCATCGTCGACGGTATTTGGCGTTACGTCCCCACTCCGGGCCACGCCCTGAAGTATATTCTGATCGATCACGCCGGTGATGTTACTGTTTGCAATAAGACCATTCTGCGTAGTGCTAATAGGCTGATTTAGATCGAGAATCTTTGTCGTGTCGAGTGTGCTTGCATTTTCACCAATGAATGGATTCACCTTGTTGTCTTGCGGGGGAGGTGTTGCATCTGCAGATTGCTGCGCGATGAGATCGGTTGAGTTGGTAACTCTTCCCTGGAACAGAATTACATTTGAGGTCGTGAGAATATAAAAGGCGATGCCGAGAAAGAGCACGGTGAAAATCACAATCTTCCCGATGGTAGATTTGAAAAAGTTTCCGATTTTCTCCCATTTCGAGTCGGTCTCTTCACTCATATCGAAGGTAATGAGTGGCACTCCGCGTGTTGGAGATGGTGGTGGTGCGGATTCGGAAATGGGTGCAGGTGTTGGAACGGATTCGGGAGCTGTACCCCCAAGGTCCTTATCTGCTGATTCGCCTGCTGGTGAATTGTCTGCCATAGTACTGGGTTTTATTTTTGTTTGCTTTCTAGCCATTATACCACAAAATCCAGCTTTCTGAAAGGCTGGATCTTTTGACCTAATCAAGGTTTATTGCCTGATTACTTAGTCTGGCTTAGTTCGTCTGAATGAGCATCGGGGCGATCATCCCGAAAATCAAAGCTAAAAGCGCGATTGCTGTGAAAATTTTGATCATAAGCTGCTGTCCTTTGCTGAGCATGTGTAGGGTGGGATTATAAGGCGGGAACGCGAGCGTTTCGCCTTTGGCGAAACTATTACTTAATCGTAATCGTATCGGTGAATGTGTCGACGACGCCCTGCATATCGGTCACTTCGAGCGAGACAGGATACGTTCCAGGAGTTTTGAAGGTGTTGCTGATCTGCGGACCGGAGCCATCGTTGAAGACGGCGTTGTTGTCGAGATCCCAGTTGTACTTTGCGATCGTGCCAGTCGAACAGTTGGCGTTGAAGACAATCTCTGCTGGAGCGCTGGCCTCGGTCTTGTTTGTCGTAAAGCATGCCTTTACGGGAACGTTCTGAACGGTAATCGTGAGTGAGTCGGTTGCTTTTTTTCCGTCGTTGCCAATCGCGGTGACCTTGGCGGTGTAGGTGCCCACCTTCTGATACTTGTAGCTAATCTTCGCGGCATCCTGACGCTTTGGAGAGCCGTCGCCGAAGTCCCATTCGTAACTAATAATCTGTCCATCGAGGTAGGTCGAGGCAGAGGCATCGAACTTGACCGTGAGCGGAACGACGCCGGTGATCGGAGTCGCACTCACATGCGCCAGAATACCTGGAGGTGCTACTTCGATGGTGACCTGCGCGTTACGCTCGTTGTTGTCGGAGTCGGTGACCTTAAGATTTACAATGTAGGTCCCCTTCTTGTCAAAGGTGTATGACGTTGTTGCTCCAAATTTGTCGGCGGTCTGGTCGTTGTTGAAGTCCCAGGCGTACTCGACGATGTTGTTGTCGGCGTCGATGCTTTTCGATCCGTCGAAGTTCACGACGAGTGGTGCTGGACCGGTGATCTTGCCGTTCACGGCTGCTGGGGTGGATGAGATGAGCGATGTTGGCGTCTTGGAAGGTTCGGCTGCGACGACCTTTTTGGTTGAGGTCGCAGAGGTTCCGGCATCATCGGTGACGACGAGGGTGACCTGGTAGGTGCCTGCGGTTGCGTAGGCGTGGCTCACGCTTCGTCCGCTCTGTACGGCGGTACCGTCGCCAAAGTTCCAGACATACTTCGTGAGTTTTCCATTTGGCGTGGATGATCGCTTGGCGTCGAAGAGGTACGATTTTCCGATCGTAAGCTTTCCGCTTTCTTCAAAAGAGACATCGATCACACTCTTTACGGCGAATGAGTCTGAGACGTCGATAATGCGCTTCACGACGTTCGTGTCACCACTGTTGTCGGTGAGCTGGAGACCCATTTCGTACTTTCCGCTGACGGTGTAGCTGTGGCTCGCGGTGTTTCCGGTAGCATCACCGAACTCTCCATTTCCATCGAGATCCCAGCTGTAGCTGACGATCTGACCATCTGGATCTTTCGAGTCAGTTGCGTCGAAGTTCACGGTCAGTGGCGCGGAACCCTTTTCTGGTGT
>JAHFJT010000102.1 GCA_023245695.1 Candidatus Peregrinibacteria bacterium
CTACGCCACGTGTCGATCCAGGTGCGAGCGCGATGTTTACATTCAAGGTTCAGGCACCTTCCCAGGAAGATGCGTACCGAGAAATGTTTGGTCTCGTGATTCCAGGCATGGCGTGGGTCCAAGATAGCGATTCTGCTCTCAACATTACTGTTGGCCAGCCGTATGATGCTGACACTCTCGCCAAGAAATTCTTCTACATCAATGGATCTGGTACTGGTGCTCCCATCGATATCAACGCTGAGAAAAAGGTTGATGTAAATTTAACCACTCAAAAAGCGGCTCTTACGCTGGGAGATTATGTTGTTCGTGAGTTCAATGTCAGCACTGGTAGCCCAAAGCACCCAACGCCTGTCGGCACATGGCATATTCTCTTCAAGCAGCAGGTTCGTATCGGCGGTGCTTCTCCGTTCTATATCATGCCAAAGTGGCAAGCAATTCGCCCAGATGGTTACGGTTTCCATGGTCTTCCAAGTCTCGGCAGTGCTTCACTTCGCGCGCGTATCCGCGCGCTCGGACCTGACGTTCCGGTGCCAACCGACTGGTTCGCTAACGACACCTTCTGGACGGAAGCTCTCGATCACATCGGTTCACCTCGAAGCCACGGCTGTGTCCGTTATCTTCCTGCAGATTCCGACTACGTCTACGACTTCACAGATATCGGAACGCCTGTCGTGATTCATAAGTAGACTTCAAAAAGAGTTGGTGCTACTATTCCTGAGCTTTGAATATCAAAGCTCCCATGGGGCGGCATAGCCAAGTGGTAAGGCAGAGGTTTGCAAAACCTCCATCGTCGGTCCGATTCCGACTGCCGCCTCCAGATCAGCAGATTTTTGCCGTAGAGGCCAGATTTTTGCGCATAACATTGACATCTTTTTGGGGTTCGCTATGATCTCACCCGATCAGTAACCCTTTTTGCTATGACCCACCTTCCCGAAGATAGCGCAATAGAAAGCCATCATTTTCCGGAAATTGAGGCTCAGATTATTCGTATGGAGCGAACGTTGGTAGACCACCCTCAAGCTGAAACAGGATACAGACAGCAGCTCAACTATACTGTGGAACAGTTGGGTGGAGCCGAAGAGGCGTACCGTCTTTTCCAGGCTTCTCGCTTTTCTTTTGAACAGCTTCCATCCCGAACACGCCAAGCACCGCAGGAAACGAACAGCACGCTCTTTGGCATTTACGATCTTCCGATTCTCAATGAGCTTCGCCGACAGAACCCTCTCAAGACACGATCAATGGCTGAACACGCAGCTGTTGCTGGAGTTGAGCTGGTTGGTGATGTCGCGAATAACATGCGAAGGAAGGTGATCGAAACTATCATTCTCCTTCGTGAGGCTTGGGACATGACTGGCGATCCGCATGCGTAATTAGGATACGTCTTCGTCAAGAGCTTTAGCTTTTAGGTGGGTATTTTTTGTCGTATACTGCGCGAGCTATTTCCTGTTTTCCTCTTTCATGAGCGACCTGCTTGATACTTTGAACGACTGCCAACGTGAAGCTGTGATCAATACCGATGGGCCACTTTTGGTGATCGCGGGTGCAGGTTCTGGGAAGACGAAGGCTTTGACGCATCGTATTGCATACCTGATTCAGGTGAAGGGAGTATCTCCGTGGAATATTCTCGCGGTGACGTTTACGAATAAGGCCGCGAAGGAGATGAAAGAGCGCGTGGCGAAGTTGATTGGTATGCGAGCAGAGACGAGCAGTTCCCGTTTCCAGCAACAGCCAGGAATGCCAACCATGGGCACCTTTCACTCCGTCTGTGTTCAGCTTTTGCGGAAATATGCGCATCTGCTTGATTACGAAAATCAGTTTACGATTTATGATGCACACGACCAGCAGATTCTCATGAAGCAGCTGATGGAGGAGCACCAGATCGATGATAAAAAAATGAATCCAAAGTCGGTACTCGGTGCGATTTCCGGTGCGAAGAGTCAGATGATTGATCCGAAAGAGTATTGGAAGTTTACGAACTCTTTTTTTACGGAGAAAGTGGCGGAGCTGTACGAGCCGTACCAGAGGGCGCTTCGAAAAAGTGGCGCGATGGATTTTGATGATTTGTTGATGAATACCGTGATTCTCTTGCGGGATTTTCCGGAGGTGCTTGCTGAGCTGCAAGAGAAGTTCAAGTACATTATGGTGGATGAGTATCAGGACACAAACCACACGCAATATGTTTTGGTAAAGTTGCTCGCGGCGAAGTATCGCAATATCTGTGCGATTGGTGATGACGACCAGAGTATTTATTCCTGGCGTGGTGCGACGATCAAAAATATTCTTGATTTTGAAAAAGATTATCCGGAGACGAAGGTCGTGGCGCTTGAGCAGAATTACCGTTCGACGCAAAATATTCTCGATGCGGCGCATAGTGTGATCTCGCTAAATAAGCATAGGAAAGCCAAAAAGCTGTGGACGGACAAGGAGGGTGGACAGACGATTAAGTTGTGGATGGCGCGTAACGAGCGACACGAGTCGGAGATGATCGCCGAGGAGGTGATGCGGCGACTGCGGGAGCACGAGATTCCTTCGTACAAAGAGTTTGTGCTGCTGTACCGCACGAACGCGCAGTCGCGTGTCGCGGAAGAAGTTTTTTTGCGATATGGCATTCCATACAAAATTATCGGTGGAACGCGGTTCTATGATCGTAAGGAAATCCGCGATATCATGTCGTACCTGAAGATTCTCGTAAATCCAAAAGACTCAGTGAGTCTCACGCGAATTATCAATGTCCCAGCGCGAAAAATCGGGACCAAGACGCTTGAACTCGTGCAGAATTTTTCTGCGTTTCAGGATATTTCTTTGTTTGAGGCGATGGAGCGTGCGAACGAGATTCCGGGACTTGGCGGGAAGGCGGATACGATTTTGGGATTTGTGAAGTTGATTCGTGGACTCATGGCGCATGCACGAGAAATCTCTGCGGCTGGCGTGATTAAGCACGTTTTGGAAGATGCGAAGTACAAAGAATTTCTTGCGGATGGAACCTCGGAAGGCGAGGAGCGGCTCGAGAACGTACGTGAACTTATTTCTGTGGCGAAAAAATATGATGCCCTCGAAGGTGGCATGTCTCTGCGGGTTTTCCTCGAAGAAGTTTCGCTCATTTCTGATGTTGATCAGATCGAGGATACGGATAACTCTGTGACGATGATGACGATCCACGCGGCGAAGGGTCTTGAGTTCTGCAATGTGTTTGTTCTTGGACTTGAGGAAGGTATTTTTCCAAATGCTCGAAGCGCGATGGAGCCGGATCAGCTCGAAGAAGAGCGACGCCTCATGTATGTCGCTGTGACGCGAGCTCGCGAGCGTCTTTATTTGTTGCACGCGCAGGAACGCATGCTCTATGGCGAATATAAAACCAATGCACCTTCGCAGTTTGTCGAAGAGCTTCCAGAGCATCTGCTGGAGAAAAACTATATGACGACGGATTCGCTATCGTCGGGCGCGATGCGACGATCGAGTGGATTTGATGGAGACAGTGTAAGACTTGTTGATATGTATGATGGGGAAGGAACGGGAGCAGCACCCTCGCTTCGCTCCGGTGTGATGGATGATGACAATCCTGGACGATCACGTGTTGGAGGACGAGGTGGTAATAGTGAATTTGGAAAGGTATTTAGTGGCTTTTCTATGGGCAAACAGTGGGATGGGGAAGCGCAAATGCCAGGAAATGGCGATAATGGTTCTGGTAGCAACGATCGAGTTCAGGGTCGTGTCGTTCGTATGGTTCCCATGGAAGAACCAGATACGGAGGGTGGGTTTGGCGCGCAGGATCGTGTGATGCATCCAACATTTGGCCCCGGCATTGTTCTGAATATCGTCGGTGGTATCGTGACCGTCGTCTTCGAAAATCCTACCGTTGGTACGAAAAAATTAGCGATTAGTATTGCACCGCTGAAGAGGATGATGTAGAGATCTGAAGCTGATATTTGCATTATCAAATATAGCAGGCTAAGATAAGCGCTTGTTATTTTTATACCAATGTATGGATTTACGATTATTGCAGCAGAGACAATTTACTGAATCGGACGAAGCAAGAGTTGAGGTTATCGATTGTCTCATGGATCCGGAACTGGATCGGGGACTTCGGGAAGTTGGGAAAGAGATGGCTGCGAGATATGCTCGTATGGATTTTGGTGCATGGCTTCAGGCACGCCATTCTCATAAGGAAGATGAAGTTGAAAAAACGTATCAGGGAAAAGTTTGTGGTGGTTTTTGGGTTACGATGCAATTCAATAAAAAGCCTGTAGGGCAGGACGCGCATTATACGAATGTCAGAGATGATCAATTTCGTATATATGCTACATTTTGGAAGAACGACAATGCAAATAGCGGCATAACGTTTACCGTATATGATGAAGCGACATATTCGATTAGCGCCGTGAATGTAGCACCTTATATCAATAGCAGAAATACGAAGAT
>JAHFJT010000103.1 GCA_023245695.1 Candidatus Peregrinibacteria bacterium
TGTTCTCGACCTCTCGGAAGAGTCTATCGTCAATCAATCAATCGGTCTCTCCGACGGAAATATCACCGACGTGCATCATCAGAAATCAGATCCTGGAGTTCTGGTCGTACAAAAAAACAAACTGCCATCACTCTTTATGCAGCTCAGCTGGATTGGCGTTCTTGGCTTTTTTATCGTATTTCTGCTCAACGCCGCACAGGGCTATGCCAACGGTCAAAAACTTTTCACCAAAATTGCCGACTCCGCAAAACAAGGATACGGACAGCTCGTCGCCGGTGGACAGCAGGTGAAGCAGCAAAACATCAACGGCGCACAGAGTATTTTTGAGCAGGCTTACGCGCAGTTCCAAAGTGCACAGGAACAGATCTGGTTTATGAAAAACGAGCCAACACTCAGTAAGTATACCGCCGTGCTCGACTCCGGAAAGCTGCTTGCAGACTCAGGAAAATCGATGATCGCGATTATGCAGCGCATGAAGTCAGTGCCCGATCTCTTCGCGCAAACGATGAGCCAGGTACAGGATACGCGTAACGCACAGAGCAAAACCGCTCTCTTCGAACTCCAGGCTGTCTATCCAGACATCGCACAAATTCACACGAACATCGTCACGACGCTTCAGAACTTCACTAATCTCTCTCAAGACGTTCCGCCTCAGTACAAAGCCATTTTCAAGAACGGCATCACCCTTCTCCAATCCTCAGAAAAACTTCTCAACGAACTTCTCACGATGATTCCAGGTCTCGAAGAGATGATGGGAAATGGCAAACCGCACCGCACGCTCATTCTCCTCCAGAACAACGACGAGGTGCGCGCCACAGGTGGATTCATCGGAAGTTTTATCAATCTCGAGATGGAGCAGGGGCACGTCACGAATCTCAAGCTCGAAGATGTCTACGATCTCGATGGCCAGTTTAAAGAAAAAATCACACCACCAGAGGAATTAAAAAATCTCACTGATCGATGGTTTTTCCGCGACTCCAATACCTCGCCAGATTTCCGAACATCCGGCGAAAAGGCGCTCTGGTTCTACGAAAAAGAGCGTGGTGAGATCGCCGACAGTGTTATCGCCGTCAATCAGGACATTCTCGGAAAAATTCTTCAGATCACCGGACCGATCGAAGTTCCAGGCCTCTCGGCACCACTTACTGCCGACAACTATCGCGAGGCGCTCACCTACATGGTCGAGACCAAGCGCTCCGGCGCCGCGGATCCAAAAAAGATTCTCAAAGACCTGATGCCAATCGTGCAAAAAAGACTTTTCCAACCAGCGCACATGGCACAGTTCCAGCAGCTTCTCCTTGAAGAAATCGTACAGAAAAATATCGTTGGCTACTCCAGGAATCCACTCGCAGAAAATCTCTTCGATGCGATCGGTATGGATGGCACGCTCAAACCAGAAATCCGTGGCGAAGACTCGCTCGCGGTGATCGCCTCATCATTCAGTGGAAATAAAAGCGACGCCTATATTAAGCAAGACATCGCCCACGATACTGTCATCGAACGCGATGGGGAAGTCTACGACCAGCTCACAATTAAGCGAACGCATCTCTGGAGTGGCGCAACCGAGCAGAAGTGGCGCACGCTTCTCAGGCCATTCAAATTCACCGACTTCCCAGCCCACTTCTTCAATATCTTCGGCAAGGGCGAAAACAAGGTCTCGATGCGTATCTACGTGCCATCAGGCGCAGAGCTCATCTCCTCCGATAGTAGTATTCCCGTCGAGACAATCAAGACCGTCCGTGACCCAAATCTCGATCGCTCGTACTTTATCTTCGACATGATCACCAAACCCGGCGAAACCACGGTGGCGAAGCTTCGCTACAAGCTCCCATTCTCGATGAGCAACGTATTTGCGAACACCTACACGCTCAATATTCAGAAGCAGCTCGGTGCTCGCGTATCGAACTTCACAAAACGCATCTATTTTGGGGACTTTATGGCCTTCGCACAGGCCTATCCGAGTGACTTTATCATGCAGGAAGACGGTAGTCTGACCATCGGAAAACCGCTGAGCAAAGACACACGCCTATCATTACTAATGACGCGTGACTCGCTGAAAAAGTAAACGGGAAGACTATAAAAAAGAGGCTATGTTTTCATAGCCTCTTTTATAGGAAAAAAGGAGTGATTATTTCGCAATAACTTTTGAGATAAATTCACCCTGAATCTTTGCATAACCATCATCAATATTCACAGTTCCACAGGCATACTGCTTATCCGCATACTTGAGTTCGACACTTCCTGCGTCCCCAATGAAGCCAACAAGACCACTTGCAGATCGGAGATCTGGTGAAGCGACTTTCATCTTGCTGTCAGACTTCCGTGTGTATGTGCCGATACCAACTGGACTCTTATCGGTTGTCTCAAGACGGAAAGCGGCATAGTAGTGACCAGCATCAGTAGCACCAGTAGAGAAAGAGTCAGAAGGCATGGCGTAATTCGCAATCGCAACCTGAACAGAATCTTTCATAGAAGCGTAGGTAGCGAGGTATGAACTTTCAGCGGTAAAGGTAGTGTCAGGAAAGTCTGTGGTTTTGAGTGTGATCGTAGATTTAGCTGGGCATCCTGCTGGAGGATTTGCAACAACCATCCCCGCACCAACTGCTGGTGCTGAATTTGTGTTGCTAGCTACTGGAGTCGTATTGCCGCAGCCAGCGAGGAGTAAGCTTGAGACGAGAAGAGGAGCGAGAAATCGGGTAGATTTCATAAGAAGAAGTGAAAAATATACTAAAGGCACTCTAACGCATCTCTTCGTGAGAGACAATAGGTCTAGCAGATGATATAGATAGAGATAGGGAGTGATGTGAAAATGGAGCCGCCTATGGGATTTGAACCCATGACCCTCGGTTTACGATACCGATGCTCTACCACTGAGCTAAGGCGGCGAATGGAGCGTAAGCTACGTCCAAAGCGAGCCGATTATAGCGCAAATAGCAGCGCGGTAAAATCTCAAAAGTAAGAATAGTATTGTGTGGTATATAAAATCTAACAAAAATATTACAAATTCCTGACATAAAAATGGCTAGAGTAAGCCATTATACTTGAGAATAAGAGCATTTTATGATAGCATGTAAAAATGAGCATCTATCAGTGTAAGTCGGTAAAATCCTCCGGAACAAATTACAAAGAGGTCTACAGAGGTGCCTTTGGGCTATATCGAGAAATAAAACGGAAAACAAAAAGACGTCCCTATATTCGATCTGCGTATTTTCGTAAAGAAAAAATCTTTCTAGGTCTCTACTGGCAGCATCTTGAAGATCATTTTAGTCAAAATGATAAGACGAGGAGGCTTAAATTTTTCGGTTGTGGCCTTGAGCTGATTCAAAAATCCAAATATGAACCAACTTCAAAAGAGAACCCTAATAAGCCATCAGAAATATTGCATCGCTTTATGGGTATAACGAAAAATAAAGAAACATTTAAAGTGCAGATCAAAGAGGATAAAAGAAGTGGAGAAAAATTCCTCATCTCAATTTTCCCCGGATAATCAAAATATAAAGAAAAATCTTCCGCCAATTTGTGGTGTATAAACCACGGCCGAAGACCTTTCTGAAGCCATTATACCAAAAATAAAAAATCGAATCAACATGCTTTCGCCCCCTACAGCGCCCTCAGCTGGAAGTGGCAGCTCTCCGAACTTCGGACGCGGCCGACAGCATTGCGTCGCGCGCGCTGACGAGCTGGCTCAGCGATAGGGCTTAGTATGGCACCAGCAAACTTCTGAAAGAAGCTTCGTCGTGTGAACTGTGGAGATGCGAGTCGTGATGGCTGGTTGAAGTTGTGGAGAAAAAAGAGAAGGCTCATGGGAATGGGGGTGAAAAAGAAATAAAGAGGAAGAAAAATAAAATTGGTCAGGAAAAGAGAACGAGTAAAACTCGTAAGAGAGAGATGTAAAAATAAAATCTGGAGCGTGTGGTATTTACCTTTTGTAGAATCGTATCAATCCCGTCACGACACCCTGGATCTGCAGCTCATCTTCGGCATAAATCGGATCGTATTTTGGATTTTCCGCTTTGAGATAGAGCTTGCCCTGCTTGTCACGCATGAGTCGCTTCACGGTGTTTTTGTTATCGACGAGACCGATCACGATGTCACCAGCTTTAGCGGTGAGTGATCCGCAGACGACCACAAAATCTCCCTCATGAATACCCGCGTCGATCATGCTGTCACCGGTAACTCGCAAGAGGTACGAATCCTTCATCCGATATACCATGTCCTCACCAACGGTGTACCAGTCAGAAATGTACTCTTCGCTCATCACCGGTCCGCCAGCAGGCACGAAGCCAAGAACAGGAAGCCGGCACTCTGAAGGAGTGTCTAATCGCTGTTTGACATTCGCAAGCATCTCGATACTTCGTGACCCCTCACGTCGAGAAATGAATCCCTTCTCTTCAAGAGCATCGA
>JAHFJT010000007.1 GCA_023245695.1 Candidatus Peregrinibacteria bacterium
CCAATCGCGTACGCCTTCTCCACGAGCGACTCTTTCATCGTCACCGCGTAGTGTCCGGTCTCGATCATTTTTGGCTGCTGGTGCTCCAGAACTTGCAATTGCTGATCCGCAGGAAGCCGCAAGAATCCATCAAGATTCGTCTGTCGTCGCGTATCAGTTCCCATGAGTTCCAGTCGTTGCGTCATCGGTGAATAGAAGAAATTCAAGTTCACATGCGCGCCGAGAACATACTCTTCGATGGTCGCTTTTTCGAATGCCTCCATCGTAATTTTGCCTTCCTTGGCCATTTTCTGAGCCGTCTCGAGACACTGCTCTGGCGTCGATGCCAAGAAAAATGCACGCTCGTATCCACGAGTCGCCTCGTTGACTTTCACGATCGCGAGTCGATCAATCTCTTTGTATGATGTGAAGATTTTTGGAGTTCGGATACCGGCCTGTGCGAGCAACCAGTACTGATTCTTCGGCTGATCACGCTCCTCGAGTTTGACCGCTTCCCGATTACCATAAATCGGCACGAGGAATTCACTCTCGATTTTCTCAAAGTCGCAGTAAACCCAGAAGTATCGGTTGTGAACAAAGATCACATTCATCTTTCGAAGTCGTTCCTGAACGGCTGGTTTGGTGATGTCAGAAAATTTGTCGACGACGATCACGTCATCAACGCAGCCAATTTCGAATCCCTGTTTTTGGCTTGATGATGAGCCTTCACTCCCGCATCCACCGCCACTACTTCCGCAACCTCCTCCACCGCAGCATCCACCGCCCTCTTCTTCGATCTCCTCGAACTCGTCCATCATCTCTTCAACGCTCTCGTCTTTGCAGCACTTCTCTTTGCTACCGTCGCATCCACATGCGCCTTCGCCGCAATTATCTTTTCCTGTTCCGCACGCTTTTGCTGAAGCTTCATTCTTGTCTGCGCCCTCCGAACTGCACGCGCACGCGCTTGTTCCAGCCATTTTTCCACCACAGCAGCCTTCCTCACTTTCTTTTCTTAACTCGCTCGCTGACTTTTCTTTCGTCGTCGCATCCCAAAAACTTCGCACGCGATAGTAATCCGTATACGTTTTTTCACGACCCTTTTGCGCGACCACAAGTGTCTTAAATCCAAACTTCTTCACGCCCTGGCACACGTCCAACGCGCTGTGCCCACCGAGCACACCAATCGTAATCTTCCGTGGGTCGTACTTTGCCACGATCTCCTGAATCTGTTTCTGCGTAATCTTCGTAAGCTTTGAAGCCATAAAAAGGGGTTTAGGGTTTTCTATTCGTGCGCGCAGTATAGCAGTGAATAAGCCATTACTCTAGGGTATTGACTCAATAAAATAAAGCACCTTAATGCCGATCTATCCCCGGGGATGGATTCAGCTTCAAATTTGACACGGTTTGCTCTCGTATTCTATCTCACCCAGCTTTGAAAGATTGACAAAAGTTAAGAAATAGTTTAAAATACAAAAGTAAATCTAAGATATTAACAAGCCCAATATATGACCCATCGGCAAGATAAAAACCCTGAGTTCAGAGGAGAGCAGCCAGAAGTCGATCAGCACAACATAACACATAACGGCTCAGCAAGTACGGCTCATTCATCAGAGTCGCCTTCATCCAACTCGAAACCTCGCAGTACTATGAAAAATATTGCGCGAGCGATTGCGATGACGCTTGGATTCGGAGCCGCAGGTACAGGTGGATACTTGGCAGCGACGGAAATTCCACGCGCAAGCGGATTTGAACACCATGGATACTACGACAATGGAGAGCAATGGCATGACTGGTATCAGGAATTCGGAAAACGAACGCTCTCTGGAGAGCTGAGAGAAGGAACGATTCGTAACTCAGTAGGATATGATGTAGAAGGTGCCTTTACGAGAGGCGAGGGTGAATATGCGCCATTACAACTTCAGGGTCATGGAAAGAGAATTGACCCACAACTAGAAAGTAGTGTGAATAAAAATCTTCTATTCAACTCTGAAAAGGCAATTCGAGAAGAGGGAGAGTTTAAGGACGATAAGCTCCACGGACATGGTGTTTCACAAAAAGCCAACGGAACGATTATTGAAGGTGAATTTGCCTACGGAAAGCCAAATGGTCAATGTACAATCACGTATAGTGACGGCTGGAAATTGGTGGGTACATTTCAAAATGCAAAGCCTGTAACAGAGAGAAATCCACTTCTCGATGGCATACAAATTCCAGTAAGACCGAACGAGTCGGTTTCCCTAAGTTTTGAAACTGACTTCGGGCGACGACTCTACGGTGTCGTACACGGGAAATTAACAGACGATAAAGGTAAAGTAATGCTTGAAGGTGAATTTGAAAATCGAGAACTCAAAAATGGATATGGTGTATATGGCGTGGAACGTATCGGAGCAAAATATCAGGGTGAAATAAAGGATTTTAAGCCCCACGGCAAAGGCTCCGTAGAACTTGATGATGGAAGAACCTTGACGGGTATATTTGATCAAGGTGTACTTCCCGAGAAAAATATCGTCCTAGATCTAGAGGGGAGTTTCTACGAAGGCGGCTTGAAAGATGGAAAGGCCAACGGAGAAGGTGTGCAAAAATTATCTAACGGAACGATTAAAAGTGGTACATTTGCGGATGGAGTGTTACGCCACGGAAAAATCACAGGAAAGGAAAATTTTCATAGAGAATCAACAGTAATAGAGGGTGATTTTAATGAAGAAGAAAAAATAGTAACAGGCCATATATCATTTGCAAGAGAGCAAGAGCAAATAGCAGAGGTGGCCCCGGAATTTATAAAAGAATTTATGGCTCAGAACGAGTTGTTAAAGGACTACTACAAAGAATACCCGCCAGAATTCTTAATTCGCGAAACCGATATTCGAGATAGTATGCCGAATGGAAAAGGCATCATCGAGAAAAAAGAAACCGATCGCTATGGACGAACGTATGAAGGTCAATTCATGGGCGGAATTTTTCAACGAAAGCAGATAGAAGATTAAAAATAATGTTTATGGATGCGAATCCAGACTCCCACCATCCCGAGATATTTGAGTCGGCTCAAGCCTCGCAGCGACGAGAATCACCAGGCATCCTAAATAGGATGTCGCAGTTCGCAAGCTCAAAAGTTGCCGCAACCACTCTCGCCGTATCCGCCGCGGTCGCAGGAGTTTTTGCACACGAACCTGCCGCCGACGCTGCACCGCACGCACAGCATCAGCACGAAAAAGCCTCGCATGCGCCCCACAAATTCCACTACCAGAAATTTCCTGGTGGCGCGAAACTGGAAATGATTGAAGGGAAAGAGCTCCGAAAACTTCAGGGCGCACCTGGTATCGGCGAAAAGCTCAACCCGTTAAGCGCGCAAGATATTCCAAGAATCCAGCAGCTCTGCGAGTTTTACGATGCATGGCACACGGGAATTCCACTGGTAAAAATTGCACCAAAAGATCTTGAAAAACACGTCTCCGCTCACTTCAAAGTGAAGGACTTTGTGCGCATCGACCCAAAAGATCTTTATCTTGCGAAGCCAGGTTTTTATCAGAAGGAAGCTGAAGAGTACTATCGAACCGTGGCAAGAATCGATCCCGAACTCATCAAAATCCTCGAACAGATTCAAGATCAAGTACAGAAGGATGAAAATGCACACCACAAAAAAGGAACCCCAAAGGTACACGTAAAAATTCATACGAACGAAGGATTCCGTCCATACGGCGAAAACGCGCGTACCTACTGGCGCGACTGTCATGGAAACGCAAAATGCACGCACGAAAAAAGTCAGCACATCTCAGGAATGGCGCTCGATATTGATCGAACCTACAACTCTCTTCAAGATGCCGCCTACAAAGTTCTCGAAAAACGCGGCGTCGGTGGCATAGGAATGCACGGCGCAAATATTGTGCACGTCGACAGCCGTAGAGACAAATTTGCAGTCTGGGGCTACTCAGGCGGTGGAAAAATTGAAGGTAAAAAGCATGGACATAAGCCAAATCAAACCGCTAAAAAATAATATGCATCACGCCCCTGACCATAACGAGCAGCAAAACATCGTGCAAAACACGGTGCCATCCAGTGCACCATCACCATCAAAACTCTCGCCGATCATCGGCGGTCTTCGCCGTACATTTGGAAAAATCGCCATGCTCACTGCCCTCGGAACGAGTGCGCTTGCCGTACATCCAGCTGACGCAGAAGCCAAAAAATCACATCATCATACGCATAAAGTGCATCATACCCACCATGCACATCACGAAAAACACCACACATCACACGCACCAAAACATGCAACCCCAAAACTTCCGCCACCTGCGCCACACGCAGCCCCTTCAAAAGTAACTCCAAAACCTCAAGCTCCATCTCACCCAGAAGCCGCACCCGCACACCCTCACGGCCTCTCGACATTCCTTCCGATTCCAAAAGAAAAAATCACCGCTCTCGTTGAGAAATATAGTGCAGAATCGGTCACATACGCCCTTCGCATCATCGAAAATGGTCAGCGAATTCGTACCAGTCCCACCAAAGAACAAGGCCTCGCCGCCGCCAAAAAAGAGGTCGAAAAAAAATTCTCTACCCGTATTAAAATTCCCAAGTGGTTTGGCTATATCGACGACCCACGCGAACTTCAGCAAGTTGCAGCAATGCACTACAGTCTCATGAATATGATGAAGCGCGGAAAAAAGATCGGCCTCGATCTTGATATGGAGTTCTTGATCGGCGTGATGAGTAACGAAGGTCGAGTACTCGATGTATTTGGCCAAGACGACGCCTGGGAGACGCCCGTAGATGGCTTCGGTGGCCTCGGTCTCGACTGGTTCGCAAAGGACTTCGAGAGTATCGCAGAGATGGGGCTCATCGATACAAACTTCAAGCAATTTTTCAAAGAAAAAATCTGTACCAATGAAAAATGTAAGCCGGTCTCATCTGCTGACTTCAAAAATAAAGGCGCAGCACTTCAGGCAGCAATTGCCGAATTAGCGTACCGTCAAAAACTTGCACTCATCCGCCTCGAAAAAATGGGCATCAAGCTTGACACCCTCACCACCGAAAAGCGAAAAGACGTAACGCGATTTTTGACCTATCTGTTTTACAACGCCGGTCCAGGGAGTGCGTCACAAATCATCGCACCCTACAAGACAGCCGACGAACTCTACGATTACTTCAATCGACCGCAGACCAATCCAGGAGCCATTAATCTCACAGGTTCGCCTGCCAACTGTTACGTTGTTATGGCCGGAGCCGAGTGGCTCTCACGTGCTGGCGCTACGGATCCAAACGCCTCCAAAAAAGGTCTTTGGTGGGCACAAAACACCAGTCCAAAAAAATAATATTCTGAACACCATCTCTCATGATGCACCACTCAAACGAATCACCTAAAAAAGCAGACAAGCCTCAGACGCAGGTACCAGAAAATGGTGAGAAAAGTCATGCCGGAAAAGACACGGTCTCGATGGAGCGCCGAAAATTCATGGCACTGATCGCCGGGGCGCTTGTCGGAGGAATGGGTATTGGTGGAGCTATTGCAAAGTGGCCTAAGGATAAAAAAGTGACTGAGTATGCGGATGAAACTCCACCAGAGGAACCCGCTATTCAAGTCATGCAAAAGCCATCAAGCACAGCCAGCACTGCAGGTACACGTAGCCCTCAAGAGCTCGCCGAAAAACGCGAAAAAGAGTTGAGCGAGGTATCCGAAAGTATCGAAGAGTTCATGAGAGCTTTTGAAAAAGGACTGAGGCTCAAAGACCACGAACTGTATAGTCTCTATGAAAAAGAGTTGAAAAAGCTCAAAAGAGAAGACGGAAAAGAGCTTCAGGTAGACGCATTTCGAGAAGCCGTAGTGAAATATATTGTCGAAAAAGTAACCACATTATCAGAAGAAGAGAAATCAATGCTGACCCAGAATAAATACTTTGTGGGACGCACGCTTCATCTTGCGCACATGACATGCAGTAGCGGCGAAAATATTGCAGGGGGCAAGCGACAGATCGATTCCAAGGCGAGCATTGCGAAGAACTTCAATAAGTTCAAGGAAGATCATGAGTATGGAAAGGCGATCGCGAGTTCAAAAAAACTCGCAGAACTGATCGATCCAAATGTGCTTTTTGCACTCATTCGAAATGAAACAGACTTCGTAAATTTCTACAATAGTGCCGAAGGTGTCAGCGGCCCATTTCAGTTTACGACCGCGATGCCACCAAAAAACAAAGACAAGTTTGACCTCCCAAAAGACCTGGATGCAACGCTTGAAGAGCTTAGGGTGCATATCTCTGAGGATCTGGTAAAGTATGTCCTCCTTCTTCGCAAGAAGCTCTACAATGATTTTTACGACAAGCTCGATGATATTGAAGACAACACTATCCGCAAAGAAGTTGCTCTCGGAGTCGCATGGCTTCATGCAAATATGAAAGCGATCGAGGAGTATTACAAAGACAACAGCATGGTAAAGGATAAATTTGCATGGCTCATGGCGATTGCATTTTATAACGCCAATATTGCAAGAATAAGCGAAGATGCAAAGGAAGGTACAAAATTGCCAGATCGGATTGGGAATGATTCAGTGTCAGCATTTATCGAGACACTTCCATTTTACAAAGGATCAGGTGCCGGAAAGCTCTATACTCCGCGTGCCCTCGTAGGATATGAACTTTTTAATGCCCTAGATGGATGCGAAGGTAATGCTGACGAGGTCGATGAAAAAGCGCTCTATACAGCCCTCATCCAGGATAGTATGCGCTCAAATTGTGGGCTTCCGGTGAGGCAATAGAGTCAAAGCTAATTCAGCCTCAGAGTACTTGACAGTACATATGAAATAAGGTAAAATATATCTTATATTACCATATTTGTATGAACAAGCCTGACGCTTCTTCTTGGAAACAGTATGTAGCCGCAGCAGCAAGCGCCCTTGCGCTCAATGGTTGCGCCGAAGATAAGCCAAAGGATTTCCCTTGGCCAAATGATAAGCCACACGCGGTGGACAATTTCGAAAAGCAGCAACCTGCGCCAAAAGTCGAACACGTTCAGCCAAAAGAAGATCCAAAAATCACAGCGATTTCTGAAGACACCAAAGAGCGAAAACGCGGCATGGATATGGCTCAAAGAATCATCGATCGACGACCAAAAAGTCCGGCCGATTTTTCAGCAGATGCCACGGCAGAAAATCCTTTTGCCAATATGGAGATTGTGGATTTGTCAGGAGATATAGGGAATGAAGATGGGGACTACAAACGTACCTCTGAAAATGAGAAAGCAAATAGACTCTTTAAGGAAGTTCAGAAATTGATTAAAGAAAGTAAAGATGGTCTCACGCTGAGTGGTGTTGCAGCTCAAAAGGGGCAAAAAAAGTTCTTTATGAGAACAGATGCGGGCGGAGAGGGTTCAGATGGATTGGCGATATGTTATGGGGGTTTGTGTCTAACCGGCAGCAGTTTTAGTGATGGTCCGAATAGTAATGAGGTAGATTTTACTGAAGAAAAAAATCCAGAAAAGAAAAAGCAGTTGTACGCAAAGATGACAGCCATGCTCACCGAAGTGAAGTGGCTCCTCCAGCATCCAATCAAGGACACGCCAAAATTCATGGTGGTGAAAACAGTGCCGGATACGATCAAGAACCTGGGTGCAAATCTGAAAGGAAGTGAAGGTAGCGGCCGAGTTGGCATCTTGCCGCCAAATACTCTCGTAAAGGTTATCCGTACGGATGCAAATACGGGATACAGCTATATCGCTGGTGGCAGAGCGGTGCATAGCAAATTTCTCGAGCCATATGATGCAGGCACACTCCATACAGAAAGCTTTGGTGCGAAAAAAGTTCGAGTACGAAAGAATGAAGAAACAGAAGTGGAAGGTTTGAATTTTAGAGACGCGAAAGGCCATGTTATAGGAAAAATTTCAGCCGGTACCGTGCTTGATCTCCTTGCGGTAGAAGATTCAGGTAATGAATGTAGAGCCCTCGTGCAGTATCGCGATCCTACAGATGGAAAATTAAAAACTGGCTTCCTCACGGCAACAGAATTTGCGAGAGGCAGAATCTATCTCGATGGATTGAAGTAATACATATACATATGCGCGATCACATGGTTCACGCTCACGAAACGACGCCACGGTCCCACGAGCTCGCTATCCAAACTCCTAAGACAGGTGCTACGGCAGAAGTAGTAGTGCATAAAAACCATACCCGAGGACGAGTTGCATCAGCACTTACTGGTGGCGCCATTAGTATATCTTCGCTTTTTCACGTTTCGCCCGTAGACGCCGCACAAAAGCAGTCCGACGCGCAGGTACTTGCTGGAACACCTGCAGAGAAAAAAGAAGAAAACGCAGCCGTCGCCGCATTGAAATTTCAAAAATTTACGACAATTCAATCACTCAAGGACGAGATCAAAAAGGGAAAAATGGTACTCGTCAAAAATGGGCACGACTACATCCTCAAAGGAATCGGCGAAATGGATCCGAGCCACAAGGATGTATACGCATCTCTTCGACCACATACAAAACAACTGCTCGATACTATTGCACGGCAATTCTACTCGAAATTTAAAGAAAAACTCACGCTCACCAGCCTCACCCGAACGGAGAGCTACGTGGATATCTTACGAAAGACCAATAAAAATGCGTCAAAGACATCTACGCACATGTATGGCACGACCTTTGACTGCACCAAGAATGGCATGACACAAACGCAACTCGAGTGGATGCGAACACTGCTTGCCGCTATGGAACGATCAGGAAAAATCGTCGCAACTGAAGAGTGGGTGCAACCTTGTTTCCACGTGGTAGATATTCAGGCAAACAAAAAGTAAAAATTACATTTTCTCGCGCTGTCTATCCCAAAATCTCCTTCATCCGATCACCCTCGATCGCTTCTTTGATCTCCCTCGCCACACGCCTTCCCGTGCTCATAGGCACGTCGTAACGCAACCAGGTGTACGGTGAGCCGTCCACGTATGGATTGGTACCAGCGACGATTCGTGCGGAGATTTCAAACACATAGAACTTCAAGTCAGGTGCGACGATCGCCTCGAGACAGAATGGTCCAAATAAACCCTGATCTCCGACACCTTCGAGACCTCGTGACTTTTCAACCACGCGTCGTCCCATGGCGAATAAATCTGGAAGCATGCTCTCACGGACCACGATTGGCATGTTGCCCGTGATCGTGTAGCTCGTATGAATATTGGCATCGAGCTGATCTTTCGCAGCGATACGTCCGATAGAGTCGGCATTCGACTCATAGCGTTTATCGAAACTCATGATCTCGAGCTCGTCATGGAGCGGCGAATAAAAGTAATGCGTGTACAAAGGCACACCCACAATGTACTCCTGGATCACGTAGTCTTTTTCTTCTGGGTACTCGCTAATACGCTCATAGAACTCCGCAGGTGTCTTGGCAACAAAGTATCCCATGCCGCCTTTCGCGCCATGGAACTTGATAATCGCTGGTCGGTCAATTTCTTCGGGTGAGTTGAAAATTTTTGGAACTCGAATTCCGGCGTCTACAAGCCATTCACGTGACTTCACGCGATCGGACTCCCACTTGAGAATACCTCGAGTGCCGTAGTGCATCATCGTAATATCGCGCACCTTATCCGCGCCGATGTAGCTCACAAAACTTCCATGCGGAATCATGATCGCATTCTTCGCCTTGAGCTGCTCCTCGATCTCAAAAAAGTTCGCAAACTTCTCAATCTCGATAATCTCGTCGGCTACCCGATAGCTCCGGTATGGCTCACTCTTGCCCTTCTCGCAGATAGCGATCGTACGAAAACCTTCGTCCTTCGCGCCCTTCAAGATCTGAAGTGCAGAGTGGCTTCCAAGAGTGGCGATAGCGTAGTCTTTGATCGACGGCATAGAATAATAGAAACAGGAGGTACAGGAGCCGAGTTGTTAAAGCTAACAACTGGTATTTTCAAGCATTATACGAAGAATTATAGAAGACGTCTAGTAGAAAAATTGCGTATGCAATTTTTGCTCCCCGTTCCCATTTTTATATTCAGGAAAAGGCCGCCTGTCCGTTACAAGCGACCTTTTACCCCCACTCACGGTCAATATATGAAATGAAATTTCTTAGCTCTGCGCTGGTGTAGCTGCAGGCGTAGTTACTGGAGCTGGTGCACAAGCCTTTCGCTCAGTCTTGAATGTTTGCTGAGTTGCTCGCTGTGCCGTTCGCATGGTCTGGTTCAAAGTCTTGATGGAAGCCTTGAAATCCTCCTGCGCTTTTTTTACAGCATCCTTTCGTGCAGTCGCATCTGTAAGTGCCAATGCTGCCGTGATAGCCGTCTTTCGTGTAGAAAGAGCGGTCTTCGCGCCGGCGTCGAACGCCTCGTGAGCGGTGACTTCGGCGGTATCTTTCTTATCAAGAGCCGCGAAGGTGCACTGAGTTAACTCAGGCGCAGACTCAGACGACTTGTGGATCTCCATGTCTGCATGATGTTCTTCCTGCATTTCATTGCCCTTTCCCTGGAAACCATGCTCCATATCAGGACCTTTTGCGAATACGGCACCAGCACTTGTGGCAAGAAGTGAACCTGCGATAGCCAATGTGGCAAGACCTTTGGTAATCATAAAGAGAAAAATTAAGAAGTAGATGATTCGCAGAGTACATACGAGCGGCTGTCTGGAAAGGGTACACAAAGGTGATTGACAGAAAATTTTCCACTGTTATGGTAATTCTATATGAACGACAAAAAAATGACGTTAGAAAACCGTCAAAAAGCTTACCAGCAAGTCATGAATGGCGAGGCGATACTTTTGGATGTGCGCACCGAATGGGAGCGCAATGAAGATGGGTTTGAGCAAAAATCCCTCCACATGGACTACGAACTTTTCACCGAGGGAAAGCTGCCTGATCTCCCAAAAGACACGATCATCTACGCCCACTGCAAGTCCGGTGGCCGCTCCGGTATCGTCGCCCACGTTCTCAAGGCCCATGGCTTCAAATATGTCTCGAACCTCGGCGGATTCGACGACTGGACAGCCTTGAAGAAAGGCTAGGTTTGTGGTATAATAAAAAGACATAAAAAACCCTCATGTCCAATATTCTCATTCTCAATCGCGACACAGAAAACACCGTCAACGGAAGTGCGGATGCCATGACGAGTAGCGCCCTTGGAGCGATGGTGAAAGCACTCGGACACACCGTGACGATCTCGACCCTTGCACAGCTCAACGCAGTCCTCCCGCCAGAAACCGCGTACGTATTTTTCTACCCAGAACTTTCACAGATTCTCCCCGTCGAAAAACTCATGCGTGCGCATCCAGAGACGACCTTCATCATGACCACTGGCTCCGCAAAAGACAGATCATTCAGCCCGGAAGCCGACGGCGACAAGTTCCCCAACTTTAAAATCCTTCCACGACCGTTTAGCGTGGATACGTTGAAAGGGCTTTTGAATTAGGCTATAATAGAGCCAAGCAACTCAATGCTTAACATGCAACGGTTGCATGTTTCTCTCGTAAGAGAGGTGGTGGAGCGTCCTAGAATCTACCCGGGGAAATGACTAATCCCATCTAACGCGTAGATTCACAAAAAGACGAAGAACATGACTCTTCGCCTTTTTGCTTTGTGCCGGAAGATGGTGGAGCGGACGGGAGTTGAACCCGCAAAGAAAAGTTGACAATCCTCTCTCTGATACCGATCCCGCCCCTCGCCAAACTCCCGGCATACAAAATAGTATCAAGCCATTCTAACAAACCGTTGAATTAATCTTGAATAATTTCTAACAAAATTCTGACTCGTCTTAAGGTCAGAATGTGAGGAGTAAGAGGTAGAGAGGCGAAAGCCTAATGCCGGAAGAACCGATACCCGCTCGTGACCATGCTCAAACCAAGCTCATCGGCTCGTTTAAAGACTTCGTCGTCGCGGATGGAGCCACCTGGCTGGATGATGGCCGTCACGCCATACTTCGCTGCGGCCTCTACGCCGTCCGAGAAAGGAAAGAACGCATCAGACGCCATCACGCTTCCTGGAATCGCTGCACCGCCCTTTGTCGCGCCAATGAAGACACTGTCCACCCGAGACATCTGACCCGCACCGATACCGGTTGCTACTTCGATCACGCCACTTTTGCCCTGGATAGTTTTCGCAAACACCACCGCATTTGAGTGAACATGTTTCACGACAATGTTCGCAAAGAGCATGGCTCGAATTTCCTCAGCCGTTGGAGTTTTTTTTGTGACGACCTTGAGATCACCCTCGCTCACTATGTACGTATCTTTCGTCTGCACGAGAATACCACCCGCCACTTTTTTGATATCTCGACTGTGAAGATCACGCTCCAACACGCCCGTTTCCAAGAGACGTAAATCTTTTTTTTTGGAGAGTTGTTCGAGAGCATCCGTGTCAAACGCAGGCGCAATGATAATTTCGAGGAACCATTTTTTTTCAGAAATAAACGCCGCCACGCCACGCGTGACCGTCTGATTGAGCGCAAGCACGCCACCAAAAGCTGACATCGAGTCGACGTTGAAGGCCGCCTCAAGCGCCTCTTCGATCGTCTCTGCGGTCGCAACACCACAGGGATTATTGTGTTTGATAATCGCGGCCGCCGGCCGCTCAAATTCTTTCACGAGTTCAAGCGCGCTATCGCCATCAACGATATTGTTGAACGACAATTGCTTGCCATGCAGCATGTGCGCATTCGTAATATTCGGATCGTGATTTTCTGGATTTCGGAAAAATACCGCTTTCTGATGCGGGTTTTCACCATATCGCATCGACATCACTTTTTCGTAGTGGAGATCGAGAAGTTCCGGTTCTCCGAGCTGTGTTCGCAAGTAATGTTCAATCGCTTCATCGTACTGGTACGTTCGTGTGAACGCCGTCCGCGCCAGTCGCTTGCGAGTTTCGAGCGTCGTTTCACCATTCGCAGAAATCTCACTCCACACCGTTTCGTAGTCTCTCGGATCCACCACGACCGCCACACTCTTGAAATTCTTCGCCGCGCTGCGGATCATCGACGGTCCACCAATATCAATATTTTCAATCGCCTCGTCCTCGGTCACGCCATCTCGAGCGACGGTCGCCTCGAACGGATACAGATTTACGACCACGAGGTCAATAAGCCCAATGCCATGCTCCTGGATCGTCTTCATGTGTTCCGGATTGCCACGCACAGCCAATAAGCCACCGTGAATCTTTGGGTGGAGGGTCTTCACTCGGCCATCGAGCATTTCCGGAAATCCGGTCGCCTCGCTGACATCTTTCACGGTCAAACCAGCCTCTCGAAGGGTTCGAGCGGTACCACCCGTGGAGAGGATTTCGACTCCTTTTGAAGCTAATTTCGTAGCAAACTCGACGATGCCTGTCTTGTCCGAAACACTGATCAGTGCACGCATGAAAACCTTGTGAAGCTGTAAAAGCTGCCAAATTCCGTGAAGCTACTTCCTAAAGACCTGGCGGAGTATAGGGCAAAGAAACCCTGCTGTAAAGATCAAAAATTGCTATAAATACAATATTATGCTATAATAACAATACAGAAACAATCGATAACAACATCCCTATGAACCAGCACGGCCCAGAATTCCCGCACGACATTCCAAAATTTCAGTGCATCGGATACCACTATCAAAATAGTACGCGCATTTTTGAGTATCTTCCTGGCGTTCCGGCAACATTTCAAAATAAAGCCCTAGCTGAAAAAGTTCTCCAGCTACTCGGCGGGAAAGGTGGTTTTAAAATGGCTATCGCAAAAGAGCACGATGGCACAGAGGTCCCCCTCATAACTCAGCTCGAAGTTCCGCATAGTACGCCTGATAGCGTGCGCCGTGAGATTGAAAATCTCCTCTTTGATAACGGTTTTGGTGAATTTGATCTGAGTCCCGATGAAACCGCCAAGCAAAAAAGCCCAGTAGATTCGCTAAAAAATGAAACTCATGGGAAACTCGTTTCTGCGCGCGTGGAGCCAGGATTTAACGGTGCGACAGATCGGGAACAGCGATATGAGCGATTCGGACGAGGTCCATACGACACACTTTTTTATAGAAATAGTGAACTCATCGGTGCCCGTGATACATCAGGAAATCGAAAGAGTATCTATCGCGGACAGCGTGTCAGATTTCATAGTAGCGAGCTTGTCGATGGGCATGTTCGTGGCATTGACAAGGAGGCGATTATCGGAAAATTCGAACTCATAAAAGGTGTCCGTTCCGGTTTTGACCAGCTCACGGTCGAACTCGAATCTCCAAAAGATCATAGTTCGATTGGCACCTTTGAAGTAGAAAAAATCATCGGACCCGTTGCGCCATCTTCCATAAAACCCATCAGTCATGAGTAATACGCCAGACCACAATCCGGCTCCAGACGATGGTAACAATTCGATTGTCTACGCCAGCCAAATCGTCGAAAAAGCGAAGCGCGGTATCAAGCCCGATCCTGAAGTAGTGGACGCCATGATGTTGGCGTATCAGTCGGTGATTTCGCATCCAGCGAAGGATACACGTAGTTGGTATGAAAAGTCAGCGTCTATGGAGAATTTACGTCAGTGGAAAGATGTAGAGGTAGATGATTATAATAAACCGATACGAGATGATCAGGACTTTTTCGTGTTCGAGGAGCGAGATGGAAACAAATATGTAAAATATGAGAAAAAAACCGTACAGCAATCCGTAGATCTCTATCCTGAGGTCCATAAAGTTCCTGACACGCAACTCGGAGTGTTGCTCTATATGGATATGCAACGATTTGTTCCTCCTGAGCGCATTCAGAAAAAAGATTATGTCCAGGAAAATGTGACCGCATACTGGAGAGCTGACCGAGATGATCTTGGGAGAAGCGCAGCGACGGACGATTGATCAGCCTCTCGTGCAAGCCAGATTAAAGCAGTATGAGTCTGAGGCTATTATAGGAATAAAGAGACCTCATGCATGGAATAGAAGTGACAGCGATACGCATCATCTCCTCCACTTCGACGTGGACACCACCGCACCTGGTACGTCGAAAGAGATTCAGCAAGAGGTTGGGAATGTGCTTGATATGGCCCGAGCAGAACTTCGAAAAGGAGTCGAGGATGTCCTGATGGATGTAGACTTCATCGATGCACGACGAAAGGCATTTGAGGTGAAGCACATGGTCGAAGCGACGACAATACTCGGAGAAAATATCAAGCATTTTAATTACTTGCGAAGCGAGGTAGAGGATCCTGTAGAAGTTGAACGATTTCTCGATATTTTGCGACAGGTGGTGGGAATCCTCGGATATGACGATCTTGATGTGCAACTTCTCTCGACAGAAGACGCTATTACACGCCACTGTATGGGCCTCTACACGCCAGCAAAAAATGGCCAGCGAGCAAAAATTTCCATCCCTATGAGTGTCTATGGAACGAGCGAAATGATGCCGATCAAGGTAACGCTCGACACAGTGGCTCACGAAGTCGCACATCACGACATGGCGGTCATGGGAGAGAACGTGATCATGACGGATCAGCCCGTGCATGGATTTACGCACGACGCTCTCACGGCACGACGCGAGGAGCAAGTTTCACGATTGAGCATTGTTCCAGAACAAAAAACAGATGGAACGATGGGTCTCAAAGTTATTCGTGATCCTGCGAAAGATCCACTCTTGCGACATGCAAGCCTCGTTCAGGCGATGCGTGATGAAATGGCGAAATTCGCTCCGATGGTAAAGGCGCAGCTTGAAGGAATGTCCATCCAGCCTCTATTGCCATCTGCGAACCCTATCGAAACTATGGCTCCAGCAAGCACCAGAATGTCCGCTACAGACCGCACCAAACTCGCCTCATCCGTCGCCGTTGAAGTTGCCCAGCAGCTGGGACCGATGGTGAATACGGCGGTCAAACAGGGTATGAATGGACAGCCCGTCCCAACTCCTAAGGCACAACAAGAAAAACCTTGGTGGAAAAAAATAATTGGAAGGTAGTCGGCCAATTGCGCCGATCGACTGCGCAATTTGACTTTGAAATTTTTATTGCAAAATAATACAAGGCACTAAAAAGTGCCATTTTGAAGCTGAATCTTTTCCCGGGAAAGGATTTTGATTTGAAGATATTTTTAGATGCGTCAATAAATTCGAAGCGTCGAAAAAAAGCCAATTCTTAACTCAAATCCGGTCAGAAATTTGTAAGAAAAATGTTACGATTCGGTAATATCAGTTTGGTAGAATGCGGGAATGGATATCTATCAAACGAAAGCAGAGATAATATCAGGAACGGACATTAAAGAAGTTCAGAGAAAGGCTGAACAGCTTTACGAAAACATAACGAAAAGAACAAGAAGGAGGCCATATTTGCGATCTAGGTATTTTCAAAAGCAGAAGATATTCTTGGGATTATTCTGGTCGCACCTTTATCAAAAGCTGAATCATCGGGACAAGCTTCGACGATTAAAATTTTTCTCGTGTGCCATGGAGTTAATTTTGAATTCTAATCACGAACCAACTGCCAAGGAAAATCCAAACAAAACATCTGAAGTGCTTTATAGATTTGTTGGAATTTCAAAGAGCGGAAAAAGATTTTTTGTGCAGATTAAGGAAAATAAGCGAAGTGGAGAGAAGTTCTTAATCTCTATTTTTCCTGATGAATAAAAAAAAGACCCCCCGCTAATTTGTGGTATATAAACCACGGCCGGAGATCTTTGTAACTCAAGTATATCAAAAAAGACTCTTAAATTCAATTCCAGAATAGACACTTATATCAAAGCTGACTTTACCGCAACTTCTCCCTCAAGCCCTGCGTCCATGCGGTGGCGAGTTTTTCGAGTGGTAAGGTGAATCCAGTATCACCCGTGAATGTCAGAATTTGCTCAGAGCTCGTCGCGCCAATTTCACACGCCTCAACGCCACGCTTCGCATATACATCAACGAATGCCACAGCTTTTTCGGCCGAAACTTCCACGAGGAATCCACCGGTTTCACTGAACAACTTCTTGTCCGTTCGTAATCCTTCTTCACTCACAATCTTCGCAGTATCGATCGTCGCGCCCACGCATCCCTTCATACCATCCGCACTCTCCAAATGTGCACCAAGGCACATCTCAGAAATCGCAACAGCAAGGCCTCCTTCGGTAATTGCATGCGCACTCAAAACTAAACCTGCATCCACCGCATCCGTCATTGCAAAGATTTCTCGCTCGACGGTAGCAAATTCTGGCTGTGGAACATTTGCACCAAGCGCTGCGCTCGAACCTACGGGCAACACACCCGCACGAACCAGCGCACGATAGTACTCACTCGCACCGCACTCGTCTTTACGTACACCGATCATAAAAATCGTACTACCCGCTTTTTTGAACTGCATCGTCACCGCTTTTCGTGAGTCTTCCATTCGTCCGAAACAAGCCAAAACCGCTGATGGGGGAATCGCACCGCTCGCACCCTCGTTATACAAACTCACATTTCCTGACACGACCGGCGTCGCAAAATCAGGGTAATTTTTCAAGTGAATGCCCT
>JAHFJT010000104.1 GCA_023245695.1 Candidatus Peregrinibacteria bacterium
CGAAATCGCGCAGTTTGCGGTTCCGGAGATTTTTGAAAACGGTGGTGAGTTTATGGAGATGTATAAGAAGGTGGTTCGTGAGCGATTTGAGACGATGCGTTCGTGGTACTCTGTTCTACCACAGGGCGGATTTTACGGCGTGAAATTTATTGGTGATCGAGATGAGGATGTGTACGCGCTCGAACTTCTGCAAGAAAAAGGTGTCCTCGTACATCCTGGATATTTTTATTCTCTTGTAGAGGCAGGCATTGTTTTTTCTTTTGTCAGAGGTGCCGCAGATTTTTCTCTCGTGTGAAAATAATTGTGAGAGAGTCGATTGTATGGTATACATATCTTTGTATTCCTCACTCACTCATATGCCTTCTCAAAAGGCTTCTTCTCCTCGAAAAACTTCTTCAAAGAAGCGTGCTGCTCCCGCTGTAAAGGCAAAGCGTGCTACGTCCCGCCGTGCCCTTGCACCGCGCCAATTGAGCGTGTCTATGCGATTTTCTCAATGGATTGATACGGTATCTCCGACATCTATTCTTGCGATTGGTTTGTGTGTCGTTGTGATCTCTATTATCCATTCTCTCTTTGTGGATATTGGTTACTGGTATACTCCATTTTCCATTTTGAGTACGAATGTAGCCAGTTGGATTTTTGAGTTTTTACTCACGGGAATTTTTGCATTGGTGACATTCTCTGTTGTTCTTGTTTGGAATATTCCGGTCCGTGGCCGTGCATTTATTATGTGGTTATTTGTTCTCGCGGGAATGCTCCAGGTGATGTGGAGTATGTTCTTTTTTGCCCTCCATCTTGCTCAGATATCGTTTGTAGATATTCTTGCGCTCTGGATGCTTGCGGTTGCGCTTGTTCTTTTGTGCTGGAGGCGTTCACGAATGGCTTCTGTTATGCTTCTTCCTTATCTTGCGTGGATTACCTTTGTAGGAGTTCTTAATGGATTGATGGTATTTCAACTTCCTGTATAATTTTTGATATTTTTTATGCCTCGAGCAAAAACAAAACAGAGCGTGTCTGAGGAAGGTGATATGGGTGAAAAAACCCTCAAGCTTCCCCATATTCCTGCTTATTTCTTGATGGGTAGCTTGCTGGTAGTACTGTATTTTCTGTATGTTACACTCGCTCCATTTTTGACGGTGATTGTTTTTGCAGCTGTGCTTGCGACCGCATTTTATCCAGCTTACAAACAGACTCTGCGCGGAGTAAAACATCCAGTTTTGGCCTCTCTTATCTGCTGCGCTCTAGTCACGCTTCTCATTATCATCCCTCTCATCGTTGTCTTCTTTATGCTGGCGAGCGAGGCAGTCAATGCATACGCCGCGATTCAGATAAAGATTAATTCTGGATTCCTCGATCCTCTTTTAAACTGGCGTTCAGGTGGGTACGTCCATGATCTTTTTCAGCACTATCTTCCGGGATTGAACCTTAGCTCGATCGACCTCTCGGGACAGATCACTACGATTGCGGAGAGTGCGAGCAGTTTTCTTATCCAGCAGACACAGAACTTTATATCTGGGCTCTTCGGGCTTTCTCTGAGTTTCCTGATTATGGGTGTCACGCTTTTTTACTTTTTCAAGGATGGTCCTATTATTGCCAAGAAAGTTCTAGCACTCAGTCCACTTCCAGGAAAATATGAAAAGAGATTACTGGTGCATCTTCACGCTATGACGAAGGCGACCCTCTACGGAACATTTTTAACAGCGATTGTTCAGGGTGTTGTGGGTGGTATAGGCTTTGCCATTTCTGGCTTGGGTGAGCCGGTTCTCTGGGGAACGATTACGGCATTTTTTGCCCTTCTTCCCTATATTGGTACAGGGTTTGTCTGGTTCCCTGCTGCTATTTTTCTGCTCGTCACGGGTCATACTGGTGCTGCCATTTTCCTGTTTCTCTGGGGGATGTTCGTGGTGGGTACGATCGATAATTTCTTGCGACCCTATCTTATCGGCACCTCTACAAAGTCCGAGTCGCTCCTTACCTTTTTGGTTGTTCTGGGTGGCATTATTGTGTGGGGCTTTCCGGGAGTTGTTTTTGGGCCCCTTGTTCTCACCATGCTAACGGCGTTGGTGGAGATTTATGAGCAAGAGTATCGTCCGATGCTGAAGGGGCTGAATCATGAGCTGTAGCGAGAATCTCTTCTGTTTTGAAGAGTGTCTTTCGTCTGAGATAGAAAAATATTCCTATGCCGAAGAATATGATTAGGAGGCTGATCACCACTAATCCCATCATAGGTGACGATGTTTCTACTGTGGCAGTATCGATCGTCTTGTAGTTTTCCAACATCAGGATGCCTTTTTTCTCTATGACGGTTATATCGATATTTGTTCCTTTTGTCAGCGCCGCCTTCAGAATATCGAGGTGCGTCTTTGCTGGATCGAACTGTACGATGGTGTTTTTTCCCGCGTGTTCGATTGTGAAGGTGTTGTTTTCGTTCGGTGTTTCCATGACCGTTCCTTTGATTTTGTAGTAGGTCGGGTTCGGAGTTCCTTTGGTAATCTGATCTGTCCACTCCCAGGTGCTATCTTCTTCTGTGGGTATAGGCGCAGATGGCGCGAGCGTTTGTGCGTCTGCGGTAGGTATGGCTACGAGCCATGATATGGGATTGGCCGTTTGGGAGATTTGCGGTGATTTGGTGGTCGTGGCAGTATTGGCGCCATCTTCCATTCCCACTGTCGATATCTTCGCGAAGGAGACATTTTCTGGAGCATTCTCAAAGGTACGTGTGTCTTGGACACTTCCATCTGGATCGAGAATTTGCACCTGATCGCCTGAATTTTTCAGGCTTATCTTGGTGATCTGGTCGGTAAGAATGAGGTAGCCCTGTGCAGAGAGATGCGTTCCAGGGGGAAAGGTAAAACCTTTGCCAGTCGTGTTCAGGATTTTCCATCCACTCAGGTCGAGATTTGTCGATGTGCTATTGTGAATCTCGATCCACTCATTGCCCTTGTCGGTGCCGGTAGGATTGGGAAAGATCTCGGAAACGGCGACGCTGCTCGGAGTAATGGTGCTTGCATCCGGGAGGGAGACGGATGTTTTGTCGGAGATGGGCGGTGTGGCATCTTGTTCGTTTTCTAAACTCGGTGGGCTATTTTCTTCGCCTGGTGCCGTGTCGCTCGTCAGGGTCCAGGTGTTATTTTTCATTCGTGCCCAGCTTTTTCCGGTTTCTACTTTCGTATAGAGGTAGCTTGAGGTGACGGCTCCGGTCGGACTGATAAGTCGCGCTGCATCTTTCGTGTTGTTCAGTGTGATATGCGTGACCGTGTTTGACATAGTGATGAAACTCTCTGCGCCAATGGTTTCGTTTTTGAAGACGTACGGTTTGCTGCCACCTTCTTCGTCGTCAAGCTGCCAACCCTGGAGGCTTACTTCGTGATCGCTCGTGTTCTTGAGTTCGATCCACTCCGCGTTGTCGTCACTTCCTTCGGGATCGGGGAGGAACTCATTGATGAGGACTTCGTTCGTAGCGATTGGGGCGGCGGAGAGGATTGGGGATGGTGTCTCTGGAGTGACGGGGTTTTCTTGTACGGTTGGCGCGAGCTCTTTTGAGACTTTTTTCCAGTCGGATGCTTGGTTGGTATCTTTTTGCTCATCGCGAGCGAAGACCATCTCTTTTTGAAGGCCGGTACTCGGAAGGCAGCTCTTGATATCCTTGCTCCACTGATCGGCGAGCTTGGTGAAGTCGGCGGTTTCTTGAACGGTCGGCGTCGAGCTCACCCAGCAGGTCGCGTCCTTGATCTCACCTTTGTCATTTGCGAGGACAAGTTGATCGGTTGTGCTTGTGAGGTTGCCGATATCGTTCAGGGTGAAAGTATTGCCAGTTTGGATCGGAAAGTTGGAGAAGGTTTTCAATGTGGAATCGATCGTGCCAAGTTTCCAGCCGTTTAGGGTTGCACCGTTTCCGTTGTTGCCATCGTTCATGACGGTTATTTCAGCAAAGTCGGTCGTACTGTTGAAGCTGAATTTACTGAGGAGGAGCTCCGGTTCGGTCGTTCCACAGGGGATGATCGTCGCGGCTAAAGCTGATGTAGTGAGGTGGCTTCCTATAAGAAGGAGCGCGAGGGAGCGTGTGAAGCGTTTCATAAGAGGGAAGGATTACGAAATAAGGGGTGTTTTTTTGAGAACACCTCTATGCTATCAAGTAGTTCTAACAAACCGTTGAATAAAACTTGAATAATTTCTGAATTTTTTCTGACCGATTCTGAAGCTCAATCTGGCT
>JAHFJT010000105.1 GCA_023245695.1 Candidatus Peregrinibacteria bacterium
TTCTCTCTGGTCTACGCCGAAAAAAACTGGCCAGCCATTCGTGAAGCCATCCTCGCCAACAAGATCGAGATGAAACCAACTCCCCTTACGCCAAGTGAGCTTCTGAAGCTGACAACCCAGATGATCTTTGAGTTTGATCTCCCTTACCAATTCCGGAGCCTCAAATCAAAAATCAGCTCTTTCAAAGCTGAAAAAGCACAAAAATAGCACAAACATCTGTCGAGAAAAATTGACAGATATGAAAATAATACTAAGATACGATCTTCCATACACCCTAACCTTTTTTCTTATGGGAAATATCAATACCCCAAATCACGATCTTGACTTAGTGCAGCTAGGACATCGAGCAACCACAGTAATGCCAGAACTAGGAGCCTCCATGAATGAGATTGGCATGGTACTTGCGCGGCACGCACTGAGCGATACAGAAATAGCTCAAAAAATCGCGCAAGAAATTCCAGGATTCCAAGGAATGAGTGCCGACGAGCAAGTCACTGCAACTCGTCAATTTCTCATGTTCAAGGGTAGAGAATACTTTGACGCATCAGGATGGGTCCAGATACATCCGCCAGCAAAGATTCAATACACCAGAAATGCAGATAATAAGAATCTAGACGTCGACCGAATACGAGAAGAGTTTAGCGCCATAACAGATAGTGTCATACGAAATCTTCAGGCACTATCGACACCAGAAAATATCGACTTAACCATCAGGGCCATAATGGAAGATGGAGAAATGAAGAAATAAGCGGTTCCCCTATCATCGCAAAAACGAAAAGTGCTACAATCAAAGGAGCACTTTTTGTATTTTGTTTCAAAAAAACTCACCCCTTCTCAACATGCAAAATCTTCTCGCTCGGATAATTAATCAGGCACAAAAAAACCGGCAACGAATTGTGTTTGCCGAAACTGACGATCCACGAACGCTCCAGGCAATAGACTACCTGGACGACCACAAAATTGTGACACCAGTACTGATTGGCAATAAAGAAAAAATCGGCGCACTCGCCAAAGACCACAGCATCAAAATGGCGCTTAATGATCTCGAAATTTTCGATCCAGAGTCACCAGAAAATGCAGAAAAAATCGAGTAGTATGCCCAGGAACTTTTTGCGCGTCGCAAGGAAAAGGGCATGACGATCGAGCAGGCACGTGAACTCATGAAGAATCACGACTACGTAGGATGCATGATGACGCACTTCGATGAAGTTGGTGGACTTGTGTCCGGTGCAAACTCTCACTCCGCAGACTTTCTCATTCCTATTTTTCACGTCATTGGCGTGAAAGAAAAATTTCACAAAGTGTCAGGTGTATTTTTCATGATGATGAGAGGCCGACTTATGCTCTTCGCAGACTGCTCAGTCATGATCAATCCTGACGCAAACGATCTCTCGAATATCGCCTTGGATACGGCACAAACGGCACGTCGATTCGGAATTGAACCACGAGTGGCGATGCTCTCGTACTCTACGCACGGAGCAAGTGATGATCCGATGGCAACGAAGGTTGCCGAGGCCGTAAAACTTGTTCAGCAGCGCGATCCGTCACTCATCGTTGACGGAGAAATTCAACTCGATGCCGCGATCGTTCCAGAGGTTGCGATGAAAAAATTTCCAAACTCACCACTTCACGGAAATGCGAACGTGCTCATTTTCCCGGACCTCAATAGTGGAAATATCGGATACAAATTATGCGAACGGCTCGCAGGCGCCGACGCAGTAGGACCTATTCTGCAGGGCTTGAATAAGCCTGTAAATGACCTCTCGCGTGGATGCAGCTGGATGGACATCGTGCACGTCGCAGCGATCACTGCGTGCGAGGCAATGTCCGCTGAGTACGATGCCAAAGAATATCAATAAAAATATTTTTCAACTCTCTCTACCTCACTCACCTCCTCACACATGCTCATTCTTGTCTTTAATGCCGGCTCATCGAGCCTCAAGTGCGAACTCATCGACGCTAAGAAATCCAAAATACTTTTCAGTTCAATGGTCGACCGACTCGGACAAAAAAAATGCGAGTTCCGGATGTGTGTTGACAAGAAAAACATGACCATCAAGCCAAAAATAAAAACGATTAAGCAGGCTATTGGACTCACGACGGAGATGCTCTTCAGTCAAAAGATTTTTGGGAAACAAAAGATCGAGGCTATCGCGCATCGCGTCGTTCACGGTGGCGAACTCTACTACGATCCAACTATCATTACGCTAAAAGTTATCAAAGATTTAGAAAAACTTTCTGAGCTTGCCCCCCTTCACAATCCACCAAACATCGAAGGAATCAAGGCCGCACAAGCCATTTTCAAAGGTATTCCACAGATCGCCGTCTTCGATACGGGCTTCTACAAAGACCTTCCAATGCATGCATATCTCTACGCAGTACCTGTGCAGTGGTATGAACACCTCGGCATACGAAAATATGGATTTCACGGCATGAGTCACGAGTACGTTACGGGACTTGCGATGAAAAAAACCAAAGGGCTTTTTAACCGACAACCAAAAATTATTTCATGCCATCTCGGAAACGGTTGTAGTATTACAGCCTCTCTCAATGGAAAAGCGAAGGACACAAGCATGGGTTTCACGCCACTCGAAGGGATTCCTATGGGCACTCGCTCGGGCTCACTCGATCCCGCGATCGTCGCACACGTCGCACGGAAACTCAAAATAAGTGCAGACCAGGTCGTGAATATGCTCAATCGTGAATGTGGACTCAAGGGGCTTTCGGGAGTCTCTGGCGACATGCGAGATATTTACGCTGGAAATTTGAAACAAAATCCTGCCACAATGCTCGCGTATGACGTATTCGCATATCGTATTGCCATGCAGATCGGAGCCTATACAGCCACGCTCGGAGGTCTCGACGCCCTCGTATTTACGGGAGGCATGGGAGAAAATGCCGAGTATCTTCGAAAAGATATTACGAAGTACTTGAGCCATCTAAAGTTCAAAACGCTCATATTCCATACGCAAGAAGAGCTCCACATGGCAGTCAAAACAAGAGAGTTGCTGGTAAAAAATCCGCCGAAGAATACAGGAAAGAATTCTCTGGCAAAGAAAAGGTAATCATGGCAAGATAGGCCTATGCACAAGCCAAAAATTGGCATCATTGGAGGTGGCGCAGCGGGCATGATGGCCGCCGCCACGATCAAAGAGCTCGACCCTGATATCGACGTCGTAATCTTTGAGAAAAACCCGTACCTTGGCGCCAAAGTCATTATTAGTGGCGGCGGCCGCTGCAACGTTACCACGGGTATTCCATCAACATCCAACGCCACCTCGCCTCTCTCGAACCACCGTGACGACATCAAAAAACTCATCGAGAACTACCCTCGCGGCGGAAAATTTCTCATGTCCGCTTTTTTCCGATTCCCACCCGCGGCCGTCATGGACTGGTTCCAGTCCCACGGCGTTCCCCTCAAAACCGAGGAGGATTTCCGTGTGTTCCCGAAATCAAATGACGGTCATGACATCGTCGGCGCTCTCGAGTCTGTCCTCAAGAACACCGGCACGGATATCCAGCTCAACACCACGATCTCTCATATTGAAAAACTCGCGACGCAATTTCGTCTGCATACAAAAATCGGCCATCACGACGTCACCTCACTCATCCTCACGACCGGCGGAAACGCCTACCGTCAAACCGGATCTACCGGCGACGGCTACGCCTTTGCCAAAGCCCTCGGCCACACCATCACCGATCTTGCTCCATCACTAAGCTCGTACATCACGATTGAAAAGTGGCCCGCCAAAGTTTCCGGTGTCTCCTTTCAAAAAGCTGAGCTCACGCTCAAAACTCCCACCGATACCTATACCCGAACCGGCGCATTTCTTTTCACCCACAAAGGTGTCTCGGGCCCAGCGGTCTTCGCACTCTCCGGTATGGCCGCTTACGACGCACCCACCAACGGCAACCCACTCCAGCTCACCATCAACTTTTTCCCCGAGGAAACTCCCGAAGAACTTGCCATACGCTTCCAGTATCTCGCGAACACGCACGGAAAAAAACAACTCATCAACTTTCTGGATATCTTCCTTCCAAAATCTCTCTGTGAAGTCTGTATCGATCTCATCCAGGCTCCATCGAATCTTTCTACAGGCCAGCTGACCAAAGTGCTCAAAACTCGTATCCTCAC
>JAHFJT010000106.1 GCA_023245695.1 Candidatus Peregrinibacteria bacterium
GATATTGCGGTGATCGGTGGACAGCACAATCTCGATGATCTCGCGAAGGTCGATGTGGCGATGCTCGGAAAGCGGGCTGGCGTGAAGAGTGAGAAAAAAACATTTACGATTCTCGAACAGAAAAAACTCGAAGAAGGCATGGCGGGTGCGGTACTCAGTGCTGAAAAGTGGATCGGTGACGCGCCGTTTCTCGTAGTGAGTTCGAACGATATTGTGGAGAGTTCTATTTTTGCGTTGTTGAAAAAGAATCTGAGCAAGAAATGTGATGGGTTTCTCGTAGCGAAAAAGGTGGCTCAATACTTCCCTGGTGGATACCTTAAATTGGCTAAGAATGGGGCTATTACAGGCATCGTTGAGAAGCCTGGAGCTGGTAATGAGCCAAGCGATCTGGTGAATCTGGTGTTCCATTACCATGCACAACCGAAGAAACTTTTTGCGGCGCTGAAGAGTGCGAAGACGACAAAAGATGATCGATACGAAGTGGCACTGGACTCGCTCATCAAGAAAGGCGCGCAGTTTTTTGCTCTGCCTTACGGCGGTGTGTGGCAGGCGGTGAAGTACCCTTGGCATCTCATCAGTGTGTGGCAGGCGATTTTCAACACCCTCACATCCGGCATGAAGAAGCCGCGCATCTCGAAGAAGGCAACCATAGCGAAAACCGCTATTATCAGAGGAAATGTGATCATCGAGGATGGCGTGAAAGTTTTTGATCATGCGGTGATTCAGGGGCCGGCGTATATTGGCGCCAATTGCATTATTGCGAACAATGCGCTCGTACGTGAGTCTCATCTCGGTAGCGGTTCTGTGGCGGGTTTTGGTACGGAAATCGCCCGAAGCTTCCTCGCGGATCAGGTCTGGACGCACACGAATTACATTGGCGATAGTGTTATCGGACGAAATACATCGTTTGGCTCAGGATCGGTGACGGGCAATTTACGGCTCGATGAAAAGGAAATTCCCGTAATCATCCACGGAGAAAAAATTTCAACTGGTACCAATAAACTCGGAGCGATTATCGGTGAAAATGTGCGTGTGGGTATTAATACGAGTCTCATGCCGGGCATCAAGATCGGCAATAACTCCTTCATTGGAGGTGGTATTTCGGTGGCGCAGGACGTCCCGGATAGCAAGTTTGTCTACGGAAAATGGGAGTTGACGATGAAAGACAATACGGCTAGTATTTCGCCTTCCGCGCGTGAGCAGATGATGCGGAAGCTCCAAAAATCCTAGCACTAACTTTTCAATGAAACTCCTGACACCGGCTACTGATATGCGCGAGGAACCCCAATACAACCTCCTCAACGTTCGTGAGGACTTTTTTGAGATCATGACTCGGATCTTTAATCACCTTCATGGTCAACATGGCCAATTTCTGCATGCTGTATACACTCTTCAGAAGGCCGCGAATATGGATATCGATCCGGACCAGATTACTGAACCGGTACTTGAAGCACTGACTCAGGCTGGACTTGTTTTTCAGGTACAGAGTCTCGGTCGCGAGGATTATCAGCTCATCCTCTCTCCTCACGGGCAAGACTTTTTTACGAACACATACGCGCCCTTTAAGCTCGCCTGGTATTCCAGCCTTTTGGAAGATTTTCCTCAGTCACTTACCGATCCCAATGTGAGCGATAATCTCTTTGCCTATTTTGTGCGCCATGTCTCTCAGAACATCGGGAAGCTTCATAGTCAGTCATATATACCTGTCTCCGAGTCGATCCAGGCCATCGCTTCTGATATTGAAAAAGTGCTCCACGAAGAGGATTACACCGATTTCGACAATCCTTTGGAGGTCAATTAGCGCGTATGTTATAGTTGGCGCGTATGAAAGTTTCAATTATCACCGTCAACTTCAACCACAAACACTTTCCGAAGCTTCAAATAGAGGCGATTGAGAAATCGAAGTGCGATTTTGACTATGAGATTATCTATGTAGACAATGCATCCACCGATCCGATTAGTGTTGGATTTCTTGAGCATGCTGCGGCGGAAGGTCGTATCAAGCTCGTGAAGTCGGCGAAGAATCTCGGTTTTGCGGGTGGAAATAACCTGGGGGTAAAAAATTCTACGGGTGATTTTATTTTCATTCTCAATCCGGACACCGCACCGTATCCTGATGCGATTCAGAAGATGGTGGAGTATCTGGAAGCACATCCGAAGACGGGCATGCTTGGGCCACAGCTTGTGTATGCGGATGGAACGATCCAGGAGTCGTGCCGACGGGACATGTCGTTTGCGGATCTCGCGATCAAGCGCACGGCGCTGCGATATTTGCCGGGGCTACAATCGCGCGTGAAAAAATATCTGATGAGTGATTTTGATCATAGTAAAACACAGCATGTTGAGCTCCTCACGGGTGCTGCGATGATGCTGCCACGTTCGGTTTTCGAGCAGGTTGGTGGATTTGATGATCGATATTTTCTTTTTATGGAGGACTTTGATCTGTGCAAAGAGGTGCGAAAGGTGGGCTACGAGATCGTCTACTATCCAGAGGCGAAGATCGAGCACTACCACCGTCGTCTCAGCGGTGGAAATTTCTTCAAAATGCTCAGCCGAAAAGTTTTCTGGCTGCATGTTCAAAGCGCGACCAAGTACTTCTGGAAGTGGAAAGGGATGAGGAAGTAGTTCGCGAACATTTCCTGGGAAATTTTTAGTAGAGAATTTTTCGTGCTGACATTACTGATATATCGTGCTCAGCTTTGAGATATTCCATTACCAATGCCTGATGCGTAATAATCGTTCCGTCCAACGTTTTTTCATCAATTCCTAAAATACTCAGCGGTACTCGTCTGCGAAGATCAGTCGAACGAATTTGTATCGCCACTTTTTGGCGTGCATCCCCCTGTAGTTTGAAAATAGCTTTCATAATACGCGCACGTTCATCGAGCGCCTCAATCTCACCTGTATTTACTTCAGGCCTCGTGAGCGCTGACTCTTCATCGGATGACTCACGAAGAATACCAATTCGACTCATTACACTCTTCTCTGGCGAACGGTCAAAGTAGCGAAAAAAATTGTAGATTTCTTGTTCGTACGTCTTTGGATCCGTTCCTCGAATTCGTATATCAAAACATTTCACCCGGAACTGTTCCATATTTAGAATGAGATTGTCTTGGATCTTTAGAAGCCGCTCTATCAAGCCACGGTTCGTAAGAATACTTGGACAGAGATTGTGGAGAATGGGATGCAGTTGAACGATCTGGTGATTTCCAATTGGCTGTTCTGTCAGAAATTTTCGGTGCATAGCTGCATAATTCTGAAGACGTGCGTCCTGACCTATGGTCGTTTTTGAGGGATTTTCCTTTTCAGCATAGACATACTCTCCTCTTACCATGTCGACTTTTCGCTCGGCATCGAGCTTTTCAAGCTCATTATAGACGGTATCCATCGTCTTTTTGTCTGCTAGGGCTGATACCTGAAATCCAAAATGATCGAGTCCATACATAGCAATTGTACTGAGCGCAAGATGGTGAAATACACTCACCTTCTGACGCAATTCTTTTTCACTGTTCGCAACCTCTTGTTGCTGGCGTGCTTTCTCCATAAATGATCGAATCGACGCCACTTCCTCGGATCTCGATGACGGTGTTTCGTTCTGGACTGTCTGAGTTCTGGTCGGACTCCAGTCTGCCAGACGAACGACGGTTCCGGTCTTTCCTCCTCCTGACGGAGACTCTGTCTGGCTGATTTTACCCATACCGTTGACGTTTTTTGAGATAGGTCGCTTATTTTACCTATTTTTTCTTTAGTGTCAAGTTTTGGCACGGATTTAAAGCTGCGAGCTAAGATTTTTGGCTTACTGCGAGCTGGCGAATGACCTCAGGGTAATACTGTTTTTCGAGGGCCTGGACCTTGATTTTCAGGGTGTCCGGGGTGTCGTCGGGTGAGATGGGGACGCTTTTTTGAAGCAGGATTTCACCGGTGTCGACGCCTGAGTCCACGCGGTGGATCGTCATACCGGTTTCGGTTTCTTTTGCCGCGAGGACCGCTTCGTGGACCGAGCGGCCGAAAAATGCTGCGCCTGAGAATTTTGGAATCAGGGAGGGGTGGATGTTGATGATGGAGATGTTTTGTTTGGCGAAGTGCTCG
>JAHFJT010000107.1 GCA_023245695.1 Candidatus Peregrinibacteria bacterium
GCGGTCATGTAGTTTGAGCCGATGGCAGCGCCAAGTGAGGTGGCTGCGGTATTTGCGATGAAGAGGGCTGGTCCTGTCAGGGCTCCGCCTGATGCCGCAACGAGTGCACCCATCGCTACCGCCCCTGCTACCGCTGCCGCTGTTATGGCGGCGTACTTTGTTGCATCTTTGAAAAATGCCTCAAGACCGACACCATGTCCCTTCATCGCGAGAATTTGGCGAGTCACCGTATTGACGGCGCGTATATACTCCGTCACTTTTTGTTGGGCGTCTTTCATCTTCGTCATGATCTCGTGGAGTCGTGGCGATGCCGCCTCGTCTGGAATTTTCAGGCTGTCGAAAAACTGTCCCGCCGCCGTACTTGCCAGTCTATTGAATACCGGGTCCACAAGGATCCCCTGTGCCTCTTTGTGGAACATCTTCATCGTATTCTCACTTGGAACCCCCTGACCATCCTGGACCTGTTTAAAGAGCGTCTCGGCACTCTTGATGAATGGCATGGTTCGTTCCGTGACGTCTCTTGCCTCCCCCTGATACGTCTTCATGACCGGATTATTCGTCGTGGCGTCGAGAATGAGATCCTCTGTTTCTCCAAGGTAGACATCTACGCCCTGACGAAAGGCCTTCTCCACCTCTGGATATTTTTTGAGTTCATACATCTTGAAATCATCGTCTGCGTCGACCATCTTGTATCCTTTCGTAAATCCTCGAAGTCGCTCAAGAAGCGCAACGGCACCTCGCTGAGCATTGATCGGATCTTTTCCGCGTAAAGTCTGAAGTGCGGAAAATTCAGCTCCTAGACTCGTTAACTTCTCCTGCGCATGCAACTTCATCGCTTTGTTTTCTGGAGTTTCTTCTACCGCTTCGAGAGCGACGCCTGACTGGCTCGAGGCCCCTCGTCCTATCATCTCGCAGTGCTGCTTGTATGCCTCTTCGTACTTCGGATTTCCGGTGGTCCGATAGAGCGCGCTTCGTATCTGCAAAAGATTTGTCGCAGCAATACGCTGTACATTTTTGAGTTCGGTTGCTGTGGATGGAATACGAATCTCCGATGTACTCGCCTCAATTCCTCCATGGGCTGCTGGATTTCCTTTGAAGTTCGCGAGCGTGATCGTATTCTTTTTTCCGAGAATTTTTTCTAACACCTGGAGACGTTGCGGGTCCGAGTCTGTCAGCCGTGCCTTTTGTTGCACGAGTGTATCCATCCCGGCATAGAGTTCGTGTATGGCGACGGCGTACTCTTCAATATTTTCTTCATATCCCGGTGCGAGTTCGCCATTTGCCATGAGATGCGACTGATACGTATCGGCTTTCGCTTTTACGTTTGTCTCGAGCTTTTGCATGCCTTCGTGCTGTTTTTGTATTTCTTGAAATTCTGGAGCATTGATCACCCGAAAAAGGAATGCCACTTCTGGACGTGATTCAAATGTCTGCAGATCTTTCTCAATCGTGGCTACCGCTGACTTCAGCGATGTTTCCGTCGTGTTTTTCAGGCCTTGAACCTTATCTCTATGGGCATCATGGAGCTTTGCGAGCTCTTTTTTTATCTTCTCTTTGTGCTCGACATCCAGCGGCGAAGTGTCAACTTTTTTCTTAATCGACTGCATTTTTTCTTCGATACTTTCTTGCCTTACGACATCTTTTTTGAGCTCGGCCTCTTTTTTTGCGATCACATTGGCGAGACTTTCCTGACTCTTACCCTGCTCGAAAAAAACAAACCGATGTGTGGTGGTCGGTGAGGTTCGGTAACGGCATGTGTGAAACTTTATGAACCTCATACCGTATCGAGTTTTTTAAGAATATCTTCGGACTGAAGCTTTTCTCCTTCCTCCTGTTCGCTCGTAATGCGTCGCATGTGTGTTTTGAACGCCTGGTCGATTATTTGAGAAAATTCTTGCTCAATTGCTTCACGCTTTATTTCTGCATCTGCTTCGATATCTGTAAGCATCTGATGCTCGTGATCGAATGTTTTTTGAAGCTCATTGATATCTTCGGGAGATAGCGATGACACCGCCTGAAGAAAAAGCGCCTTCTTCTCTTCCGAAAGCGCGTGAGTCTGCTTTATGAGTTCTTCTATGGGGAGAGAATTTTTATCGTCCATTTTTTGTTTTTGATGTGTTTTTGGTATCTTAGTAGTATACCAAAAAATCAGCTTTTATTGAAGCTGCTACTCTTGACGTATTCCTATTACGGGTTTTCTTTTAAATTTACTTCCCGAAACTGTACGGCGCCTCTGGTTTTGGCTCTTCTGGAGCCGTATCTTCAGGAGTACCTTCTGTGGGAATCTGAGCCTCTGGATCTACCGGCTCCTGAAATTTGAAGTTGGCGGCAGGTGCCTGTGGGACTGGGGCTGGAGGAGCTGGTGGAATTACTGGTGCAGGGACGGGCGGTTGCACCTGCGGTGCATTGGGTACGGGAACTACCTTCGCTTTTGGCTCAGGTATCGGCTGCGGTGGAATTACTGGTTTTGGATGCTCAGGCATTGGGGATGGGGGAGCTACTGGAGCTGGAACCACAGGTCGAGGAGGCTCGATTGGTTTTGGAACTTCAACTGGTTTTGGAGGTTGAATTGGAGCTTGAGCTGCTATCACAGGCTTCGGTGAGGAAATGGGAGCGGGCTGCTGCACCTGCGGTGCATTATCCTCGAGCGGTACTCCAAGACGCTTGGACTGATAATCGCGGAATGTTTTGAGGACGTGCTGTTCGACTTTTTCTAAAGGAATGTTTGTCATCTTGAATCCTGCGGCACGGGTATGACCACCGCCGCCGAAACTTTCTGCGAGCGCAGATGCGTCGATCGATGGATTTGTGGTTCGGATTGAACCTGAGACGAGACCGTCTTTCTTTTCTTTGAGGAGACAGATAATTTCTGCGCCAGGAGCATTGCTGAGAAGTTCATCGATAATACCGCCGGTTTCATTTTCTGCTGCGCCGGTGTCGGCAAAATCTTTCTGTGTAAGGACGGACCAGACGACGTGGAACTTTTCATCGGTCTGCATTTTGCTGAGAATTCGACCCCAGAGCTTAAGGGTCGTGAGCTGTTTCGTTTTGAAAATGTGCTGGATAATTTCTTGCTGACGAGCGCCGTATCCGACGAGTTGCGCCGAAGCGTCGAAGGCGCGAGGCGTGGTGTTTGCATTCTGGAAACTTCCGGTATCGGTAATAATTCCCGTAAGGAGCAATGTGGCAATATCCTCATCCCAAAGCTCTTTTCCAGACTCTTTCTCAAGCAATGCAATCACAGGAATGAGAAGCTCTGTCGTCGCCGATGCCATCACGTCGACGAGATTAATTTTTCCAAAGTGATCGTTGCTGGCGTGGTGATCGATATTAATGACCGGAATCTGATGGAACATCTCAATATTGTTCGCGTAGAGATTTCCAAGTTGCTCAAGTCCGCCGGTATCCACCGTAATGATGAGGTCGTATCGATCTGGTCCGTAGTTAAATGAAACATCCTCTTCGGATAGTCGTCCATTTTCCGGCATGATGATAATATTGATCTTTCCATTTTCGACGATCGATTTCACATCGGCGGTCTGAACTTTATTGGTATTGATCGTAATGACAAAGTCCTTTGATGCCACGACTCGATTACCAATGATATGCGTGGTTGGCAGAAAGTGATAGAGGTCCGGAATTGGATCTGGACAGACGACGGTTATTTCTTTTTCGAGTTTCTTGAGCGCGAGGTAGAGCGAAAGCGAACTTCCAATACAGTCTCCATCGGCTGGGCTTGAGGCCATGATGAGAATTTTCTGGCTCTTGAGGAGCAGATTGACGATTTCTTGCTGTACGGATGATTGATTCATTGGGGGTTGGGTCGTTGCGTGAGTTTGTGTTTTTAGCTTTGAGGTTCGGGTGTGCCACCCTGGTTCTGTAAGCTATTATGTCATTATAAACTTAATTGAGTTTTTAGTCAAGTATTCTGTGCGGTTTTCGAAAGGGTCTGCGGGGAAGGGGTTAGCTTAACAGAGGTGTCCGGTGCTTGCAAATCGATATACAATGGGAGCGGGTATGGGCGGCTGTACCTTCAGTACATAGGGTCTAA
>JAHFJT010000008.1:0-10404 GCA_023245695.1 Candidatus Peregrinibacteria bacterium
AGGTGGCGACAAGCTCGTGATGAAGGCGATGAACTGTCCGCATCACTTCGAGATGTTCAAGGCGGAGCCACACTCATACCGTGAATTACCGCTTCGTTTTGCGGAAAATACGACGGTGTATCGAAATGAGAAAAGTGGTGAGGTCAACGGTCTCTTCCGTGTCCGTGCGGTGACGCAGGATGACACCCATCACTTTGTGCGACATGATCAGATCGGTTCTGAGATCGATATGATTCTCGGACTCACTCGTGTGGTGTATGAAAAATTTGGATTCAAAAACTTCCGTGCTCGGGTCTCTGTGCGTGATCCAGAAAAGCCAGAAAAATATTTTGGTGATGATGCTTTGTGGAAACTTGCCGAAAAAAATCTCGTGGAAGGTGTCGAGCGATGGGGCGCAGAGTATTTCATCGGTGAAGGAGAAGCCGCATTCTACGGCCCAAAAATTGACATCATGGTTGAGGATGCCCTCGGACGTGAGTGGCAACTTACGACGGTACAGCTCGACTTCACGCAGCCAGAAAACTTTGATCTTACGTACACAGGTGAAGATGGAAAATCTCATCGACCGGCTGTGTTGCACGCGGCGATTCTTGGATCGTATGAACGATTCATGGGTATCGTCATCGAGCACTTCGGTGGTGCATTTCCTGGGTGGCTCGCGCCGGTTCAGGCGATCATTCTCCCGGTGAGCGACAACTTCCTTCCCTACGCAAATGAGGTCCTCGCACAGCTCCGTGACGCGGGTGTGCGTGTCGAAATCGACAATGCCGCTGAGACACTTGGCAAAAAAATCCGAAATGCTGAGCACATGCGCATTCCGTACATGGTCGTCATTGGTGAGAAAGAGACGACCGACAAGACCCTTGCCGTCCGAAACTATGCTACCAAGACGCAGGAGACCATGTCGGTTGAGGAGCTTTTGAAGCTGACGCAAAGTTAGGCTGAGTATATTCAAAGCTGAGCCAGCTTGAGTCGTGACAAATTAAATTTTCCTGTTATAATACAGGTGCTCTTTTTCCCTACTCATGAAACCTGAAGCCTACTCCCTGCTGGACTTCGCCGCCTCGCACCTGACGAAACTCAGTGACGACGATCGCGAGCAAAAAATCATGATCGAGACGCAAAATCAGGCTCGCGCCTCAGATGCGCCCCTTCGAACAATTGTGGCAAATCTAGCCGAGTTCGCGTTTCGAAACTTTAGACTTCTCCCGTCGGAGTTTACTGCTATTTTTCAGCAGCAGAGAGAGGCCACGAGTCGCGATGACACCAGTATTACACAAGATCTGAGTGATATCCTTGTCGCGGGTTTTACGGAAAATTTCCGAGCGCACATGATGACCAGTAATAACGTCATCCTCCCTGTGGACGATGATGAGTTTATTCAGAAACGTGCTCGTGATCGGCTCATCGATTTTCTCGAACATTACCATAGTGCCAAGCTCACACTTTCTGAGTTTCTCTCGAGCCAGCAGCATTTTTTTCCAAGCGCTCTTTTTTTTGATCTCTTTAGTCAGGACGAAGAAGTGCGCCAGCTCCTCACAAGTAAAATTCGTGATGCGGCACCGGATGTCATTTTAGAAAAATACAAAACACTTTATCGTGAAAATCCGCACGACTTCGCACTTTCGTTTCTCTTGAAGCGAGTCATCACGTATCGAGATGGAAAGTTTATTACGGTTAACAAGAAAAACCTCAAGGCTCTCGTGGACTACCTTGCTAAACAACAGGATCCTCCATATCAGCTCGAGAATCTCTACTTTCTTCTCTTTACGTATCTTACTGAGATGCGAAAAATTCTCAATATTGAGGAGTCAGTACGAGCCGATATTGAAGGTATCACTCCGGGCCTCTTGGTGCAGCCTACGACCGACGACCAGGGTGGACTTCTCCATACGGAGTTCGACTTCCATGCTTTTTTCCGTGATTATTTCAAGACTCCCATCCAGGAAACGCGCAATGCGACCCTCAAGGAAAAACCTCGTTCCGTGGATCTTCAAGCGTATGGCATGGACTACATTATCGCACCAGATCGCAGCATGCAGCCTTTTACCGAGATGGCTCTTCTTACCCTGGAGCCCGATCTTTTCAATGCGAAGATTCGAAGTTTCTTTGGCTATACTGCCACTGAAGATGAGGATGGATTGAGTGATGCGCAGGTTGAAGCTACTCTCTCGCGTCAGCTCAGTTTTGCCGCCAATCAGATTAAATACACCCTGAAGCATGGCCTCAAGATGCGACCAAAAGACGATCCTATTCACGAGGATTTTACATTCCTGTCTCCTATCCTTGCGTGTCGTGAACCCAAGCAACTTGTGAAGTGGTTCGTATATCCTGGCACATTTGCTGAAGACTTTCCTGAGTGCGCAAAAACAACACCGACCATTGTCCGCTTCCAGGCACGACGTTTACTGGAGTACCTCATTCTCTATCGTGAGCATGCATTCAATGCAGAGTTTAAGCACCGTAGTGAAAAGCGGGATTCTCTCGAAAAACATCTTCGTAATCGCCTCAATATTCATGACGATACTGTTGTGGATCTCTCTTTCCGTATTCTCATGGAGGTAGATCTAGAGACTCAGGAAGCCATCAAGAATAGTAGTGGAGCTTTTCATTATGAGGTCTCATTTCCGGAAAATCCAGAGTGGCCAAAGGGCTGCAATGAGGGTGAAGAAGTGATTATCGAAAAAGATGGAAAGTATTATAAGGCGCTGCCGGCTGAGCAGAAAAAGTTCCTCAAGGTAAAGATGGATATTCCTACGACGTATGGATCTCTTCGTCCGATTGAGGTGCTTTTTTACACTGAGGATGAGCATATTCTCACCGTTAAATCACTTCAGTCATACCTCTCGAGTTTTGTTCGGGGGAAAATTCCAAGTGATCTCGTTCGCTGCACGATGGTGATTCAACCGAGTACCTCGAAAGAAGATGTTGAGGCCCTCATCGATGTGATTTATGAATACAGTACGCACGCCGTTAAGATTGATCACGGTACTGAGGGTCGAAATATTTCCAAGAAAAAGTCGGGAGAAAAGCGAAAGTCACGCTCCAGTGGCTCATCGGCGTTTGAGTCCCAGCGGGTGATGAGTAATGCCGCGTACGCTGTTTTGCCAAAAACACCTTCTGCCGTGATGGACTCTGACTGTCTCAGCGACGAAGAGCTTGAACAGCTCGACGCGGATCAGCACAGCAAGATTGGATTTGAAACCCAGGTGCTCGATCTCGTGAGTCAGTGTATCGCCGCGAGTGATCATACGACTACATCTCATCACATGTCGTACGCTCCGGAGCGGGAATTTACCACGGCCTGTCTGAACTTGTTTCACCCTATCGTATATGGCCAAAAGTATGCGAAGTACTACCTGGAAGGCTACAAAGGCGATCAGGAGGTGTAGTTGACCTAAAAAGTCACTTTTTACCCTTGCTTTTTTTCCGAACTATTCTTAGAATCTTCCGGAGTTAATTTTACGTATTCCTTTCTTTATATCTATGGCAAAAGTACTTGAGTCGGGTTATGTTACGCAGGTGATCGGCCCAGTCGTGGACTGTCACTTTGATGGAGAATTGCCTGCAATTTACGAGGCGCTTACGATCGAACATGGAAAAGAGATCCTCACGCTCGAGGTTCAGTCACACCTTGGCTCCAATGGCGTACGAGCTGTCGCGATGGGTACGACGGATGGTCTTCAGCGAAATACTGAGGTCAAGCGGACAGGCGACACGATTACGGTTCCTGTCGGACGAGAGATGCTTGGACGAATGGTGGATGTCCTCGGACGAGCGATCGACGGAAAGGCTGCGGTTGTCAGCAAGAAGAAGTACTCGATTCATCGACCAGCTCCAAAGTTTGTCGATCAGTCTACGAAAACAGAAATTTTTGAAACAGGTATCAAGGTTATCGATCTTATCTGTCCCTTCATGAAGGGTGGAAAGGTTGGTCTCTTCGGTGGTGCGGGTGTGGGTAAGACGGTCATCGTGACTGAGCTTATTCATAACATCGCTACGGCGCATGGTGGTTTCTCGGTCTTCGCGGGTGTCGGCGAACGAACTCGTGAAGGTAATGACCTCTATTATGAAATGGCTGACTCTGGCGTTTTGGACAAGACCTGTCTCGTGTTCGGTCAGATGAATGAGCCACCTGGAGTTCGTCTTCGTGTTGCACTTACAGGTGTAACGATCGCGGAGTACTTCCGTGATGAAGAAAACCAGGATGTGCTTTTCTTCGTTGATAACATCTTCCGATTTTCACAAGCGGGCTCTGAGCTCTCAGCTCTTCTCGGACGTATTCCGTCTGCCGTGGGTTACCAGCCAACGCTTGCAAATGAAATGGGTACGCTTCAGGAACGAATTACAACAACCGACAAGGGTTCTATTACGTCTGTTCAGGCCGTCTACGTGCCTGCGGATGACCTTACGGATCCAGCTCCTGCGACGACGTTCGCTCACTTGGACTCCAAGGTGGTTCTTGCTCGACGTCTCTCTGAGCTTGGTATCTACCCTGCGGTGGATCCACTCGACTCTTCTTCAAACCTTCTCGATCCAAAAATTATTGGTGAAGAGCACTATGCTGTAGCACTCGGCGTTCAGAAGGTTCTTCAGCGTTACAACGATCTCCAGGATATTATCAACATTCTCGGTATGGAAGAACTTTCCGAAGAGGATAAGCTCGCGGTGAATCGTGCACGAAAGGTTCAGAAGTTCCTTTCACAGCCGTTCTTCGTGGCTGAGACCTTTACCGGTATCTCTGGTCAGTACGTTCCTCTCAAGGAAACGATCCGAGGCTTCAAGGAAATTCTTGAAGGTAAGCACGACGATAAGCAGGAGAACGCCTTCTACATGAAGGGTGGTATCGACGACGTCAAGAACGTGTAAGTTTTATTTGAAAACGTCTCCTAACGGAATCGCATGAAAATCCCATTCTACCTCATCACTCCAGAAAAAATCGTCTACCAGGAAGAAGTTGAGTCCATCTCACTTCCAACGGTCGATGGTGAAATCACGGTTCTTCCGCATCACATTCCATTGATCACAGCTCTCGCTCCGGGTGTTATCACCTTGAGAAATGAGGGCACGGAACACTTTGTTTCGGTCACGGAAGGCATCGTAAAGGTCGATAAGACGGGTCTCACGGTGCTCGCTTCGAGCGCTGATCGAGCGACGGAACTCGTTCTCGAGCAGGTTCAGAAGGCCCTCGAAGATGCGAAGAAATTGGCACAGGAGAAGATCACGAGCGAGTCAGAATTCCTTCAAGCTATGACCCTCGTCACGCGCGAGACATCACGTCTCCATGCGCTTCGACGACACCATACCAAGCAGGGTATTCACTTAGACAATAACAATGTCGGATAAGACTGAGAAACAACCTACGCAGAAACAAGAGGCTAAGCAAAAATCGGCCATGTGGCTCGCCCTCGATATCGCCTATGAACTGGGATATCTGATCGCTCTCCCCATCGTCGTCCTGGGATTCGGAGGAGCCTTCCTCGACAAGAAGTTCGGCACATCCCCCATCTTCATCCTCAGCGGCATCGTTCTCTCCTTTATCATCACCTCAGTCGGAGCCTTCCGAAAAATCAAAGACATCACTGATAAGATCAACTTGATCAAATAACTCTCATGAACACACTCATTGCACAATCAGAACACGCAGAAAGCGTAAACCTCGCTGCGCAGCAAACGGGAACAGCTCCATCTGAAGCTGGAGTAGAGCCTGGCGCTGTTGAACATGCGTCTGGATCCACCTTCACTCCGCCGACGATTTTCTCTGAGACGGTAGGACATGTTGGATCATTTGAGATTCGAAATACGCTTCTCATGTCATGGATTGCAGTGCTTTTCCTCTGTGTGGTTGCGTGGAGATTTTCTAAGAATTATGCAGAAAGCCTTGTTCCAAGCGGTTTCCAGAACCTCATCGAGACGATCATCGACGGCATGTATGACTTCTTTCACTCCGTGACACAGGATCATAAACAGACGAAGCAGTTCTTCGGTATCTGTGCGACCATCTTTCTTTTTATTGTTATCTCCAACTGGTTTGGTCTCCTTCCAGGCGTCGGCTCGATCGGCTACTGGCATGTTGAAGAAGGTCACCAGGTTCTCATTCCACTCCTTCGATCCGCCTACTCTGATGTGAATATGACAATGGCTATTGCCTTCATCTCGGTCGTCATGACGCAGGTCTACGGTATGACGAACTTGAAGTTCGGTGGTTACTGGGGTAAGTTCTTCGTGAATCCATTCCGGGATCCAATTGGCGCCGGTGTGGGTATCCTTGAACTCGTGTCTGAATTTTCCAAAATCATCTCTTTTAGCTTCCGTCTCTACGGAAATATTTTTGCTGGTGAAGTGCTCCTCGCTGTTATTGGCTTTCTGGTGCCGTATATCGCACCATTGCCTTTCTACGGTCTCGAGCTTTTTGTCGGCCTTGTGCAGGGTCTCGTCTTTGCTCTGCTCACGTTGGTATTCTTTAAGATGGGTTCCACCGGTCATGCTCATGATGACGGTGCACACGGAGAGGGTCATGCTCCAGAACCACAACATGCCACCAATTAGTCATCCATTTACTCCTTAATCTTACCAAAGTATGGATAAAAATCTTTTCGTAGCAATCGTTATCGCCGTTGGAGCTGCTCTTCCAGCATATTCAATCGGAAAAATTGGTGCTAGTGGCGTCGACGCTATCGGTCGAAATCCAGAAGCAGCTGCAAAGGTTCAGACAGCGATGATTCTCGCTATCGCCTTCGCTGAAGCTATCGCGATTTACGCCCTCGTTGTTGCTCTTATTATCAAGTTTGTATAGTCGATTCTTATTACTCACGTTACTTAGTTCACCCTTATGGAACTCATTGCTAAGTTGGGCATCGATGCGAAGATACTCATTGCGCAGGTCATAAACTTTTTGATTCTTCTGTTTGTTCTGAAGAAGTTTGTCTATGGTCCGGTCATCGCGAAGCTTGAACAGCGACGTGGCATGATCGCCAAGGCAACTCACGACGCGAAAAAGTCTGAGGAACTTCTCAAGGAAATTGAACAGACTCGCTTGGAGATGATCCAGCAGACCAAGAAAGTGACCCTCGAAATGATGGAACAGGCTGCCAAAAGCGCCGAGGAGACCAAGGCAAGTATTGTTGAGAGCGCTCGACAGGAGGCACAGCAGATCGCAGAGCAGTCCAAGCTCCAGCTCGCTCGCGAGAAGGAGAAGATGCTCAAGGAGGCCGGCGAAGAGCTCGGCCGACTCGTGGTCACTGCCACCGAAAAGATCATCGAGAGAGAGTTCTCTCCTGAGGATCAGAAGCGTCTCATGGCCAATGCTACCGCCCAGTTCTCTAAGAAGTAACATCGTATACTATTTTTTATTTTGCACTAATGTGCAATTCTCATGAAACTCACCGCAAAACAGTACGCTGAAGTTCTCGTTAATATCGTTTCCCGGGCCCCAGCCGCCGCTGAGCGTTTCTCTGAAACGTTCTGGCAGCTGCTCCAGGAGAATCGTCAGGAAAAACTTTTTCCGGCGATCATGCGACGCGCCCAGGTTCTCTGGAACGAAAAGCATGGACTTATCGATGTAACCGCTACCGTTCCTGCGGAGTTGAGCTCGAGTGAGCAGGAGGCGATTTCTCAGAAACTTTCTGAGGCCCTTAGTAAAAAAGTGAATCTGAAGGTGGAAATCGATCCATCCCTCAAAGGTGGTATCGTTCTTCAGATCGACGACAATCGCTACGACGCCAGCATCTCCGGACGTCTCCAGCGTCTCGCACGTGAGTTCCAAGCCTAAATTATATCACCTCGTAACGCCCCTCCATTCTTTAATTTTCTTACGACGACACCTATGCAAGATTCAGTACTCGAAGCCCTTAAACGACACATTCAAGAGTTCCGAAGTAGCTCAACCGTTGAGCATACTGGAACGGTTCTTGAAGTCGGTGACGGTATTGCCCGTCTCAGTGGACTCAAAGATGTGAAAGCATCTGAAGTTTTGGAGTTTTCAAATGGTGTCTATGGTTGGGCTCTCAACCTCGAAGAAGATACGGTTGGTTGCGTTATTCTGGGTGATCAGAAAGGTGTCAAAGAAGGTGATACGGTAAAGTCTACCGGTCAGATTCTCTCTGTTCCTGTAGGTGAGGCTATGGTCGGACGTGTCGTCAACGCTCTCGGTGAGCCAATTGATGGCAAAGGTCCTATTGCTACCAAAAAGATGTATCCAGTAGAAAAAATTGCTCCTGGTGTTATGGCCCGAAAGTCGGTGGGTGTTCCACTTCAGACGGGTATTCGCGCGATCGACGGAATGATTCCTGTTGGTCGTGGTCAGCGTGAGTTGATCATCGGTGATCGCCAGACTGGTAAGACGGCGATTGCTATTGATGCGATTCTCAACCAGAAGGGCAAAGGTGTTATTTCGATTTATGTTGCGATCGGTCAGAAAGATTCGAAGATCGCGAAGATTATGTCGACGTTTGAGAAACATGGTGTCATGGACAACACGATTATCGTGGTTGCTGGTGCTTCTGAGGCGGCTCCGCTTCAGTTTATCGCTCCATACGCAGGTTGTGCTATGGGTGAGTTCTTCGTCGATCAGGGCAAGGATGTCTTGATTGTGTACGATGATCTTTCTAAGCACGCGGTCGCCTACCGTCAGATGTCTCTTCTCTTGAAGCGTCCACCTGGCCGTGAAGCGTACCCTGGCGATATTTTCTATCTCCACTCTCGTCTTCTCGAACGAGCGGTTTGTCTCAGCGATGCCCACGGTGGCGGATCTTTGACGGCGTTGCCAATCATTGAGACCCAGGCGGGTGATGTATCTGCCTATATTCCGACCAACGTGATCTCGATTACAGACGGTCAGATTTATCTCGAGTCCGATCTCTTCTACAAGGGCATCCGACCAGCGATCAACGTGGGTCTCTCCGTTTCTCGTGTGGGTTCTGCTGCTCAGGTGAAGGGTATGAAGAAGGTAGCTGGAAAGCTCCGACTTGAGCTCGCTCAGTACCGTGAACTCGCTGCGTTTGCGCAGTTCGGTTCCGATCTCGATGCGACCACCAAGCGACAGCTCGATCTCGGTTCACGTCTCACCGAGGTTTTGAAACAAGACCAGTACGAGCCTACTCCGGTCGAACAGCAGATTGTGATCATTTACGCGGCTATCAATGGCCACTTGAACGATCTCGCTGCCGATCAGATCAAGCCGTTCATGAAGGGCTTCTTTGCGCACATGTCTTCTGCACACAAAGTTTTCATGGACCAATTTGCTGCGAAGCCTGAACTCTCTGCCGACAACGAAGCGAAGATCAAAGAGATCATCGCGGGGTACAAGAGTGAATTTATTGGAAGTGCTGTGTAATTTTTCTTATTCAACCTAATCGCCTTTTATCATGGCAGGAAGCATTCGAGACATTCGTCGAAAGATCAAATCAACCAAGGCCACCAAGCAGATTACGCGAGCTATGGAGCTCGTCTCTGCGGCGAAGATGAAACGTGCGGTGAATAATGCCCTCGGTATGCGAAGTTATGCTTCGACGGCGCTCCTGATTCTCACCCGACTGGCTGACAAGACCAACCCTGACGCTCATCCACTCCTTGAGATTCGTGAGACGAAGCGCGTGCTTGTCGTTGCGTTTTCTTCGGACCGTGGTTTGTGTGGAAGTTTCAATGCGTTGCTCATGAAGAAGGTTATGGAGCATGAGAAAGAGCTTCGTGCGAAGTACCGAGGCGTTGAGATCGACTACATTGCGGTCGGAAAGCGTGTGCAGGACTTCCTTGCACGAACGGGCCGTACCGTGATCGCGACGTTCACGAACATGACAAACCGTCCTTCGATGAACTCAACCCTCCCGATTGGAAAAATCGCCACTGATGCCTATTTAGACAAGCGATACGACAAGGTGGTGCTCGTGTACCAACACTTCGTGTCTGCGCTCACCCAGAAGCCTACTGCGTTCCAGCTCTTGCCTTTCTCGAAGGAGAATCTCCTCGACATGGAGCGTGAGTTGAATTTATTCAAACACTTGGCCTTTGGCATGGATGATGACGGCACGGATTATTTGTTTGAGCCGTCTCCTGATGCGATCTTGAAATCACTCCTTCCACAACTCACCCAGATGCAGATCTTCCAGTCTGTCCTCGAAACGACCGCCTCTGAGCACTCCGCTCGAATGGTCGCGATGCGATCGGCTACCGACAACGCCACGGAAGTCATGAGCGAGCTCACCCTCCACATGAACCAGGTTCGTCAAGCTGCCATCACGCGAGAAATCGCTGAAATCTCCGCTGGTAAGGCGGCGGTTGGGCAATAATACTGGTTTGCTGCGCGTGTGATCTAGTGCTTTGGCTTCGCCTTTTCCTGCTCGGCTTCTTCGGCCTTGGACTCGAGCGCCATAGACTGTGCCTTCGCCTTTTCCTGTGCCTCTGTAT
>JAHFJT010000008.1:10414-15980 GCA_023245695.1 Candidatus Peregrinibacteria bacterium
GTTCTGGATCGCGCGGATCATTCTTCGCGTGCCATCTGCTCCGGCGCTATTAATCGCATCTTGGAGCTGATTACCGAAGGTCAGATAGGCACCTTCAATTTTCTTCTGCTTATTTGCCTGGTCGGTAATATCTTTGAAGTTTTCTGCGGTGTCTTCAAATAATAGTCCGGTATCTGCGATATTAAACTCCTTTCCGAGGGCACGAATAACCTCATGCATTTGATTTCTGTGATGTTTCACTGGATTTGAGTCTACGACGGATGGCTGTTCCAGGTAATCTCGAGAGAGACGCTGGTAGTTTTCATCACCCTTCTTGAATCGACTTGAAAGGATACCATCGTACTTCACGAAGGATTTGATACCTTGGATAAGCTTGGCTTTATTTTTGAAGTCATCTGGCTCGTCAGGATCGTAGGTTCCCGAGAGAGTCTTTACCCACTCTGCGAAGCCTGGATACGCATTCACGTAGCCTGGAATAGTGAAGTATTTCTTACGACCTCCGGCGTGACTACAGACCTGCTGGACCCACTCATCATCGAGGAGCGGAATCACCATCTGTGCATCATCGTGGTCGATATTCGTCTCACCATTTCGAATCGCCTTGATTGTACGTGTCTGAACTTCGCCGTTCGGGAGCATGTATTTCCAGAGGAAGTCTTTTACCGCCGGACCAGCCGTATACTTTTGTTCGTCTTTTATGATACCCGGATCCTCTATGAACTGGGCACAGAGAAGTTTCAGCTCCTGCACCGTGTACGGTCCTGGTGCATGCTGACCTGGTTTTTTTGTTCCCTTATCAGCAAAGAAAGCAAGGAATGGAAGCTTGTTCTGGAGATCGTTTGAGATGGCACTCATTCTCTCCAAAGAGATCAGACGAGTGGCGACACCGGCGACGAGGAAAAATATTTTATTTTCTGCCGTGGACTTACCTTCACCGATAATATATCGGAGAAGACCCTCGAACTCCTGAGGGTTTGCCCAGTCTCCTTCCATGTGCGTTTTCAAAATACCTCGCATCTTACCCGCAATTTTACCGGTACCATACGGATCACCTTCGAGCTCATCACCTTGCTTACTGAAGCCCTTCATGCCGGAGTCATACGCGCCACTATTTTTACTCTGCCACTGCTCATATAACGCATCACCCCAGATGCTATCGATCGCCTTACCAAAGAGATCCATGCCCATCACACGGGCGCCGGTTTTCTCATCGATACCGACGGGTGTATACGGACTTCGGTCTTTTGGAATTGGGATTTTCTTGTCTGCGGCGAGATTTGGAATTCGATTCATGGCTTCCCATGTTCGGACATCGTCCCAGCGCATCTGGCCTTTATCCACGAGAACCTCAATACAGGCCTTAATCTGATCGGCGTTGGAACTTCGGTTCAAGATACCTCGGATTTCGATGATACCCATCGCAGAGATCGCCTCTTTGAAGGTACCAACTTCGTGATGCTCGGTTTCCTCTTTAATACGCAACATTTCCGTTCCGATAAATGGAAGGTGCTGACCGAACTTCGAGAAGCGGCCTTTCATTTTACGTTCCCAGGTACGCTCCCAGTACTCCCAGATATGTTTCCCGAGCTGCCACATTTCTTGCATGCTGAGGAAGTGGGTGTCGACCCAGAGATTGTAGAGTTCGCTTGGTTCGGGGATGTAGACACCTTGCTTGATGTCTTCGATCTGCTTTGCTTTCTTTTCAGCTTCTTCATGCTCTTTTTCCGGATCTCGCTCTTTGACATCTGTTTTTAGTATCGGCTCAAAAAGCTCTTTGTTTTTTGAACTACTTGGATCAAGTTTTTTTTCTTTTTTTCCCTCGGTTGGATAGCCACCCTTCGTGATATGGAGTGGATCAATCTCTTCACCGTGTGGACCTCTTGGTGGACCGCCGTGACCATCTCCGCCTCCACCGTGACCGCCACCATGTCCTCCTCCACCACCGCCTTTAAGTGAGTGATCGCCTCCATGTGACCCTTCGGCGTGTGCCTTTGGGTCTGGAAGGGCGTGAGAGGCTGAGGCGCTTGCAGATGCAGACATCTCAATAGGCAGCATACTTCCCATCGTTCGTGCGGCGGCCATGACCGTTGGGTCAGCGCCGTTTTTGAGACGGTCGATGAGGTGGGTCTTTTGGTTACGAATGTTTTGGATGGTTCGATTGAAAACCTCGATGCGCTGCATCGGATTTTCGATGTGGGCTGTGGCTTGAGTGGCGTAGGCGTTTTCGTCTACCGGTTGCCAGTTGGCGGCGATCGCGTTGTTCAATACTTCGCCGACACGGTACTCGACATTATTGATCGTGACGAACTGCTCACCTGTTGCTGAATCGGTTCGAACGTCGTTGATGAAGAGGAGATTTTTCTGTTCGTAGGGACCGAAGGTGAGAAACTGACCCTTCTGAAAACGCACGTCGGTTGGATAGCCCTTGGCTTTTTTCCAGGCATTGTACGAGTGCTCCGCCTCTTGGGTGGTCTTCATGTGCGGCTTGGCGTCGGTTCGACGAACCCATGCGGCGAACTCACCAAATGTGCATCGCTTTTTCTGAATAGGCTCTTTGCTTGGCACGCCTTTGATGGCTGCACCTGCAGGAATCAGGTCGATCGGATGGTCGAGCTCCACAAATCCATCATCGGAAATTTTCTCTACTTTGCGAAGGAGCTGGCCAGAGTGACCATCCGGCATCATGATTTTTTGCTCGAGAATCGAGCCTTCTCGGATCGAGCGATCCATAATGTCGAACTCGATTTCTTTGTTGAGCGTGGCGGTATCGGAGATGATCTGTGACGCCTCTGCATCGTGCGTCCACTTGATAAACTCATCGGCACCGAACTCACCGAGTCCTTCCACAAGCACCATTGGCACGACCTGTTTTGGCGCTGGGGTACTGTCCATAGCGGACTCTTCGAGGGTTTCCAGGTATATACCCTGGATCTCGGTCTCGTCCCACTGATGTTCGACGTACGCGCCGTTTGGCGACTCGATCGTTTTGCGGTAGCGAATTTTCGTACCCGGTGTGAGATTGATACCGGACTGACGAGCGGTATGCTCGACCTCCATTTTGTACTTTTGCTTTTGAACGACTTGTTCGTGCCGCTGTTCAAACTCTTGCTCGATCTTGGTTTTTGTCGCGGCCGCTTTGCGGGAGAGCTCCTGCAGATGCACGACGCGCTGGTGAATATTTTTCAGCGTCTCTGGCGGAATGAGCGCCTTGAGATCGATGCCGGATCTTTCTCCTGCCTCTTCGAGAGATGCGTTGAGATCGGCGAGCGAGATATCTTTTTCGTTCTGGTGGATCACGTCTGGGAAGGCTTCCCCCACCGCGAACTCAAGCGCAGCGAGGACATTCTTGTCACCCTTGGCTACCTGGAAGTTGAGGAGGCCTGTGAGCTCGTTCCAGTGTTTATTGTGCGACTGACTCTCTATCTCAAACTCCTTCACCATGCCACGAAGCGTCTCAGCAGACTCGGGCGTATCTCGCTTTGCGGCGAGGTACTCGTTCATCTCCTGTCGCTTGTAGGCGGCGAGGGTTTTCCCCAGTCGATCCTGCTCCATGTCGAGCGCGGTAACACCGGGGAGGTCGTGTGGAGCGGTTTTCTTGAGTGGCGTTTTGAGCATGAACTCGGCAAACTTCTTCACCTTTTTTGGATCTTCGACGAGGGCTTCGACAGCCTGTTTATGTTCGAGACTTTTACTCTCGAGTGCGTCGGCTGCTTTGTCGAAAATGTGTGCCGGGATCGTGCCAAAAATAGCCTGCTCGGCGAGTTTCTGCATGGTGTGACGATCAGCTGCATCGCCTGTATCTGGATGAAGGTAGCTCGCGTATTTCTTGAACTCTGGTGACGAGACGTCGCCCTTGATGAGTTTGCGAACAAGCTCCTGATCGAGGTAGCGCTGACTATTGGCGAGGCGTCGAGCCTGGTCAAATGTGCTCGTGGAAATTTTATCTTCGGCTCGGAGCTTCCTGAGCTGATCTTCGAGCTTGCTGGCGGTGTTTGCGTGAAGTTCCTGGTCGATCTCGGTGCTGGTACCCATGGCGAGTTCATCGAAATCGCCCATGTTCTCTTTGGATACGGTCTTTTTGTTTGCGCCGTCTTTTGAGGCTGTGGAACGGGCTGGATTTGCGAAAAAAACCTTCGCATCCGGGAAGAGGAGGTTCCCGACGAGGTGCGGCTGGCACAAGAGCTGGTTTTTGAGTATCCAGTTGGCCATGTTGTTTCCGTCATGTTGTCCGATCAATTTCATTGTACTACAATTTTATTTTTTTGCAAGTTTTGAGTGGGACGCTTTAGGAGATTATGCCTTCGTGGCAGCTTTGACCATTTCCTTCTCAAAGTCGTCGTTTTTATCGCCAATCGCCTTTCGAATTTCTTCAAGAGCTGGTGTTCTCTTCGCTGCGTCTGGGAAGGTCGACTTCAACATTTCTTTCATAGTGTCGCCCATAATTTCGCCCTGCTTTTTTACATCTGAGATGCCTGCATCAGAGAGCTCTTTTCTTCGAGCTTCCATAAACTTCTTGAGTGCCTCTTTTTCTGATGCGGTGAGATCAGCTGGTTTGTCCGCTTTTTTCATAAAGTCAGTCATCTCTTTTCCACCTGCCACGCCATCTTTCACACCTGCGATCGCCAGCGCTTTCTTGGCGGCTTTTTCGTTGTCACCCTTGTTGACGGCCGCGTATGTAGCATCGGTTGCTTTCACGACGTTATCCACGCCAGCCTGTTCGGTACCGGAGAGGTATTTTTTATTATCGTTGAGTTTTGCCTTGTTGGCTTCCTTATCAGCAAAGGTGTCGATTGAACCTGGCGTGCCACTGCCACTTCCACTTCCGGTGTCTCCGGTTGCGCCAGCTTTTCCAAGGTGAAACTTGAGCTTACCAGTATCGAATGGTTTATTTTCCTTGGCCTTCCTGAGCTCTTCACGCATGTTGTAGAGGTCAAGATCGGAACCAGTTCTTGCGATTGGCTTTTCTGTCTCAAGTCTCTCGAGCCCCTTGAGAACTTTTGCCTGGAGATCTTTATTTCCCGCAATTTCATCTGGCGTGTAACTCTTGAGGAGCTCTTTGAACTCGGCACGAGTTGTGGCCTCGTCGATGGTTTTCTTACCTCCCATGCCCATCATATTGAGTAGCTTATCAGCTCCTTCGCGATGCGACTGTTCCCAGCGACTCTTCCCAATCGTAACCGCTTCTGCGAGCGTACCGAGGCTGACGATGTCGCCGTGGGTGCTGTGTGGGGACTTGATCTGGAAGATTGGGGTGTACATGAATGGCGCCTTGGCGAGCCACTGACCGGCGCCTTGTGCGGCGCTCATGATCGTGCCGGCGACGGAACCACCGATGGCATCGCTGGTTGCACCTTGGATACCCATCCAGATAAAGACGATGCTTCCGATCGCGATAAGGAGATCCTGGAAGGTGTCGAGGTTTGAGGTTGGGACGTCACTGATGAGGCTTGTGACGCCACCGTAGTTAATATTCTGCATCGTAGAGAGCAGGATGTAGCCGATCGAGAGGACGAATCCAATGATGATTGGGGCGAGGAGGGTAGACATGACCTTTTTTGGAAGGTCG
>JAHFJT010000108.1 GCA_023245695.1 Candidatus Peregrinibacteria bacterium
CACACGAGGATTTGCGCATCAGCTTCCTTCTTGTAGGCTTTTTGGAGGTATGGTTCTTCGGCCATTTTTGACTTCCAAGGATTCACATTAATGCGCTCCCACTTCTTCAGCTCATCGCCTGTGAGCGAGATTTCGTCCTGCTCACCGTTCTCGGTGTAGGTGCTCCAGAGATGCACCTTTGCCAAGAAAAATGCTTCATCAAATGTTTTCCGCGGTTTATTCATGGCATGCTTGAGTCGCTCTGGTGAGAGGTACTTTTGAATCTCTTTCACGAGGACGATGCTTGAGTCGCTCTGATTTTGGAACTCAGGAAAAATCGAGTGAAAGAGAATTTCCTGGAGACCGGTGGAGCCGAGCGTGATGAGCGTCTTCTCCTGTGTTTTTGCATGATGCTTGAGAATGGCTTTCACAAGGGCTGCGTATTTACCGTTTCCGATGCCGGCCTCGAGCAGAAGTGTTCCGTGTTTCTCGAGTGCTTCATAGATGGAGTCCTCGATTTCTTGCTGCTTACTACTGGAGAGAAGAGGCTGATGTTTTTTGATGAGAAATTTTTCTTCTTCGTACGTGCTGCCAGGCGTACCACCCTGAAAAAGTTCTGCGACGTGTGGTGCGGAATCGAGAAACATCTCTCGCATGGCGGCGAGCACTTCTGGACTGAGGGTCGTGATTTTCTTGAGGAGTTTCTGGAACAGAGTCGCGCACGCGATAGTGTCACTGAGGGCACGGTGGTCTTGTTTCTCAGCAATATCGAAGGCTGCAGAAATCGTCTCGAGACTGTAAGAGGGAAGTTTTGGATAGAGAATGCTCGTAAGAGGAAGCGTATCGAACTCCACATTTTTCAGCGCGAAGCCTTTATTTTTTAGGAATGTGGTATCGAAGGTAATGTTGTGACCGACGATTGGATCGTCGCCGATGAAGTCGAGAATCTGCTGCTTCACGGACTCAAGCGTTGGTGCGTTTGCGACGTCCTCATCATGAATGCCGGTGATGTGTGTGACGATTTGCGGAATGGACTTTCCAGGATTCACGAGGGTCTGGAACCGTTCGTAGATCTGATGCTCGTCGAAACGAATCGCCGCAACTTCAATAGGATCGTCCGAGATGGGGTCAAAACCAGTGGTTTCGAGGTCGAGGGCTATGTACATGGATTCGATTATACCCCTTCCGTGGTGATTTTGAAGTAAGAATCTAAGCTAGAACTTGAATTAGAAACCATTCTTACCAGGCGTACATGATAGAAATTTGACCAAGAGCGTCTGTACGCATATAGTGATGTGAAGTCTTTACTCAAGCTTGGTTCTGTTCCTTCGGGAATAAGAATTACCTCGACACACTTCTGGTTGCACTCGATCTCACTTATTATTCGAGAACGTAGGGCACGAAAACAGAGAGTCACAAGGCGGTGACTATAAAACAACTGACCGGGCAAGAGTTCAGACAAAACAAAAACCCAAGTTCCTCAGCTCAAAAACAAAAATATATTTCTGTTCTGCTGATAGGCAACTTTCAACCCCCTGGAGTCTGTAAAGATCCCAGGGGTTTTTGAATCGCGCGTGGAGAAAAGTAACAATTACTCTTCTTCGTGAATAATCACCGTTGAGCGCATGCCCGAGAGACATCGATTGGTGGCTTCCTGTGTATTTATTCCAATCTTTGTGAGCTTTTCAGTGCACTGAATCAAGTCGAGTCCTTTTTGTGCCGCCTCAAATGATAATGGACGAGCGTCCTGCATTTCTTTTTCTAGCTCATCATCTGCTTTCTCTTCTGCTGCTGGCAGTTGGTCGGCAATGGTTCGTCCGAGATATCCTGTCCCCAAAATAGCAGCTGCTCCTACAGCGGCTTTGAGCAGGAGGTTGCTCATTCGTTTTCGACTTTGCGCTGCACGTATTTTATCAAGGTATGCCTTTTCTGCGTCAACCGTTACGCCGCTCACCATTTCTGGTCCTTTATCATCAAACGGATTGTGCTGTGTTTGTGCGAGGAGACTCATAGGGGTATGAGTAAAAGTTAAGTCCTGATTGTGCACTCTTTTTTTGTTTTTGTCAAATTTTCTTCAAATACGTTCTTCTCTAGTATGAATTTGAAGCTGACCTGGTTATCATGTGATAACTTGATTGAGTATTTGGTTATCATGTGATAACATAGAGGTATGAAAGATTTTTATACAACTGGAGAGGCAGCCAAAATATTAGGAATGAGCCGTGTTGCCGTTTTGAAGAAAATTAAAACGGGTAAACTTCAGGCTACTCGGATTGGTAAAAATTATGCAATTCCTGCTCATGGACTTCTTCCCGAGAATGGATCTGGTTATTCTAAAAATAATTCAGAAGCTTTGACGAATGCAGAGAAAAGCTCTTTGGATCACGCGGTAGAGAAAACGATACGAGAATATGGTGAAACATTAAAACTTCTTCAAGATCATTAGTATATGATTGCACGTATTTATCTCTTGGAGGTACAGTATTTAGCTCATTCTCTAGCTACTAAGTGGTTAGGTTGGGATGAGCCTATTCCTGAGTTTGATACTCGTCCTCCGCATAAATTGGAGAGTTGTATCGAGACACCATTTCAGACCTATGCGAAAAAAGATCTGTATCCAGCTTTTGAGCGCAAGGCCGCTGCGATTTTTTATCTCATGATTAAAAATCATCCATTTCAAAATGGTAATAAGCGAATTGCTGTTACTACGCTGTTTTGTTTTCTTGATAAAAACTCAAAATGGTTAAGCGTTGGTCCTCAGGAGCTCTATAATATGGCAATTTGGGTTGCCTCAAGTCCAGCGATCACAAAAGACCAGACCATTGAGGCTATCGAGGTGTTTTTGAAAAAGTATATGGTTGATGCCTAAGTTTTTCCTTACAGTACCCCCATAAACTTATCGAACAACCATCCAGTATCGAGGGGGCCTGGGGTGGATTCTGGGTGGAACTGGACGGCGAAGAAGGGGAGGGTTTTGTGTTTGACGCCTTCGACGGTGTGGTCGTTGACGTTTTCGAACCAGACGGACCAGTCTTTTTTTGGAAGGGTTTTTGGGTCGACGGCGAAGCCGTGGTTCTGGGTGGTGATGTAGCAGCGCTTGGTTTCCATATCCATGCATGGCTGATTCTGAGATCGGTGACCGAACTTGAGTTTGTAGGTTTTGGCACCGGCGGCGATCGACATGAGCTGATTGCCGAGACAGATCCCGAAGGTTGGCAACTTCGCCTTCAAAGCTTTTTTCACAATCGCGTGGGTTTCTTTTATGAGCATTGGGTCGCCTGGGCCGTTCGATAAAAAGAGACCGTCGCACTTGATACCTTTGTCGATGAAATCATAATTCCATGGAACGCGGATGATATTCGCGCCACGATCGACGAAGCTTCGGATGGAGTTATTTTTGATACCACAGTCGAGAAGGACGATGGTTTTTGCCTTTCCCTTGGCCTTGGTGGTCTTGTAGGTGATCGGCTCTTTGACGCAGACCTGTGCCACGAGATTGTCTTTGTTGGGATCATAGAATTTTTCTTTGGCGACCTTTACGGCGTCTTTTCCGACGAGCACTTTTCCAAGCATCGCGCCGTTGGTACGGAGGTGCTGGGTAATGGCGCGGGTGTCGAGGCCGGTGATCGCTGGGACGTTGTTTTCTTTGAGCCACTGGCCGAGAGATCGAGTCGCCTCCCAGTGATTGTGGACCTCGGAGTACTCGCTTACGATGATCGCGGCTGGGTGGATCCGGTTACTTTCGAAGTGGTTTTCGAGGCCGTTTTCCTTGGAGTCGTCGGGTACGCCGTAGTTTCCGATGAGCGGAAAGGTGAAGTTGATGATCTGTGCCTCGTAGGAAGGGTCAGTGAGCGTTTCTGGATATCCCATCATGCCCGTATTGAAAACAACCTCTCCCAAAGCCGATTTCTCAGCTCCGAACGAGATTCCTTCAAACTTGGTTCCGTCTTCGAGGACGAGTGTTGCCTTGGTCATTGGGGGTATTC
>JAHFJT010000109.1 GCA_023245695.1 Candidatus Peregrinibacteria bacterium
CAATGGCACGATAAAGGCCACCATGATCGCTGACAAAGAAGCCGATCCAGAGTTTGGAACCGGCGCCATGACCATCACACCAGCGCACAGTTTTGTCGACTTTGAGATGGCAAAGCGTCACAAGCTCGAAGTGGTGAAGATCATCGATGAGCAGGGGAACCTCACAGACGCAGCAGGCGAGTTCGCCGGGATGAACGCCAAGGAAGCCCGCTCGAAAATCATCGAGAAGATGCAGGAAAAAGACCTCATCGAGAAGATCGACGAGAACTACTCGCACAATCTTTCGGTGTGCTACCGATGCGATACCGCCATCGAACCGCTTACCTCGACCCAGTGGTTCATCGATGTGGATAAGAAAATTCCAGGACGAAATAAGTCCCTCAAACAGCTCTCCATCGAAGCCGTGAAGAGTAAAAAAACCACGATCCTCCCAGAAAAATTCACGAAAATTTACTTCCACTGGATGAATAATCTCCACGACTGGTGCATCTCGCGTCAGCTCTGGTTCGGTCATCAGATTCCCGTCTGGTACTGCGAAAACTGCCATGGCGATCCAATCGTTTCTGTCGATGTCCCGAAGCGCTGCCCAAAGTGTAAAGCCTCAGAACTCAAACAAGATCCCGACACCCTCGACACATGGTTCTCGTCAGGTATGTGGACTTTTTCGACACTCGGCTGGCCGAAGAACACACCCGATCTCAAGACCTACCACTCAACCTCGGTTCTTGAAACCGGCTACGATATTCTCTTCTTCTGGGTTGCGCGCATGATCCTGATGACGACCTACGCCCTCAAAGAAGTTCCCTTTAAAACCGTCTATCTCCACGGTCTCGTTCGCACACGTACGGGAGAAAAAATGAGCAAGTCAAAACCAGAAACCTGCATCGATCCACTCGACATGATTACGAAGTACGGCGCCGACTCGCTCCGACTCAGCATGGTAATTGGTGGTGGACCAGGTAACGATATTCGGCTCTATGAAGAGAAAATTGCGGGCTACCGAAACTTCGTAAACAAGATCTGGAACATCAGCCGATTTATTCTCCTCAACACCAACGCCGAGGATCGCGCCAAGAAATTCTCAAAAAAAGATGTAAAGACGACGGCCGATAAATGGATCCTTACTCGACTCCAGAAACTCATCAACGAGTCCACGAAGCTCCTGGAAAATTTCCACTTCTCTGAGGCCGGTACGAAAATCTACGATTTTCTCTGGAACGAAATGGCCGACTGGTACCTCGAATTCTCAAAAGGAGAGCATAAGAACCCAGCCGTTCTCCTCTACACCCTGCGAGAAACGCTCAAGCTTCTTCACCCATTCGTACCGTACATCACCGAGGCCCTCTGGGAAAAACTCGATGGCGAAGGGTTTATTATGAGCACGAAGTGGCCAACGTACGACGCATCACTCGTCTACACCGCTGATGCCAAGAAAATCGAAAAGCTCTACGCACTCATCTCGGACATTCGCAAAACTCGAGCCGAGTATAAGATCGATCCAGCAAAGAAACTCAAGGCTACGATCTATGGTGGCGTTCTTACACACCTTCTTGTAGAAAAAAAACAGGCCATCATGCGTCTCGCGAACTTCGAAGAGTTGAATATTGTACACGCGAGCAAGGCGAGTGTGGGTCCCGCTCCCGAATCTAAAAAATCGCTCAGCGTTATCTCGGCAGGCATCGAAGTCTACATGCCGCTCGAGCAGATGTTTGACGTCGCCAAAGAACTCGAACGCATCGAGAAAGATATGGCCGAACACGAGAAGCAACTCGCCGGAGTCGAAGGTCGTCTGAAGAATCCAGCCTTTGTCGCGAACGCCAAGAAAGAGGTTGTAGATCAGGCCAAGCAGGACGCGGAGCACCACCGAGACACGCTGACAAAGCTGAAAGAGCACAAAGTCGCCCTCGAAAAAATGGCCTAAGTATGGTATAATGATGGGAACATCAAAACCTCACCCATGGCCGATATTCAGGATATCTTCAATCAGTACCTCGAACGTGCCGAGCTCGCGCTCACCGACGGGAAACTCAAGGACGCCTACACGCTCTGCATGAAAGTGCTGGAAAATGATCCAGAGAATTCACGTGCCCTGGAGCTCAAGCGACGTATCGAATCCACCATCGAAAATTATAATATTCACAGCGTCGACGAAAAGCTCGAAGCTCTCAAGCCGCTCTGGGAAAAAGGAGAATACGACAAGATCATTAAAGAACTTACCGAACTCTACCGCTACGCACCTCACTACGAAAAGCTTGAATCAGCTCTTGCACAAGCACAGGCCATGTATCGAGGTCTCTATACAAATCAAGAATCAGAGAAAAAGACCACTTACAAATCTCAGCTCGACCAGCTCTTCACAGAAAAGAAATACATCGAGCTCATCGAAGCGATGCAAAAAAATAGCCGTGCAGCTGCACAGGACACAGACGTCAGAAATCTCCACGCCGACTACCGTCGAAAAATTATTCAGGAAAAAATCCAAGAAAAAAAATCACTCTTCGAAAGTGAGAAGTACGAGGATATCGTGAATTTCCTCTACCAGCTGCAGGAAATAGACAAGAACTCAGAGCTCATCATCGACCTCCTTCGGGACTACCGAAAAAAACTTCTCGATTCACAGATCGACGACAAGCAAGAATTCATTCTCCGTGCGAGTGAAAATGCGAAGACGCTTTATCAGGTGGGGAAGTACGAAAAGGCGATGCAGGTCGCCGAAGAAATTCTTCACATGGATCCGAAGAATGTCTTTGCGAATAGCATCTACAAGAAAGCCAAGAGCACCTTTGAGGATCTCCTCCAAAACCAAACGGAAGATCAGATTCAAAAGAATATGCTGACCTTCACGCAGGATGCTCAAGCCAAACCGGGACAACTCCCGGATGGCTTTATGAAATTGTAAATTAGGCCTTTGAAGACGCGAGCTTGTAGCGCTTTCGACCGATACGAACAAACTTCGAGTTGTTTTTGAGTGCGAGGAGAATCGTAATACGCTTAACCTGTCGTCGCTCAAGAACTGATTTGACGATATCTTCCTGCTCCATCTCACCATGCTGTCGGAGAATCGACTCGATGACATCCATGACCGTTCCAGACTGGTAGCCCCACTCTTTCAAGGCGTAGATACCTCGACCGATGAGAACAAAATCTCCACATCGGATAAGTTCATTATGAACGGCTTGAAGATTCACACGCTTGGTGTCGAATCGCATCTCAATAATTTTGTTGGCGATATCAACAAAGTGCAGCGGCTTACTTGAGGTTCGAAGAATAAAGAAAATCTTATCTCGAAGCGTTCGTGGATGAATATGTCTCCAGCTGAAGAGGCCATACCCCTCTGGAAGAACTTTGATATTTTTGTCCAAGTGAAGAACTGATTCGATGAATGCTGGAGAAACATTTGACTTCGCCTGGTAGACACCGAAGACCTCTCGGACGAACTCCTGTTTTGGAGCAACATCACCCTTTTCTTCGAGCATACGAGTAGCGGTTTCGCAGACCTCACCAATCGCCTCATCAGAAATATGCTGAAGACGAATGTATGGGTGGAGTTTGATCGTGTTGCCGACGACCACGTACGCAGAGTCGAGTTCAAAAGCGAGTGAAAGTGAATCCACATCCGCCGTGCCTCCGTTCATGATTTTTTGAACGAGGTCATTGAAGAAAAGTTCCTGCTGCATCACGCCACCGTGCTCCACGATGACCTCCGTCGCAATGGTGTAGAGCGAAGAAAGGGGAGTCGTGAAGACATTTCGGCGCAACTTCTGGAGAGCGCTCTTTTCGATCTGTCGAATACGTTCTCGAGTAACTTTAAAATGTTTTCCAATTTCCTCAAGCGTCGCCCGTCGAGTGTGGTCGAGATTGTATCGACGCTCGATGACGAGTCGCTCTTTAGGCGACAGGAGTCGCAGAAGTTGAGAAACGACTTCTGGAACTTTTGTAAAGACATCGCGTACTT
>JAHFJT010000110.1 GCA_023245695.1 Candidatus Peregrinibacteria bacterium
ATCGAAATCCGTTCCCTCTTTGGAGATCGAAGCCAACGATGTGAAGGCAGGACACAGCGCTTCCGTAGGCCAAGTTGATGATGAAGCTCTCTTTTATCTTCGCTCACGAGGACTCAGTGAAGAGCAGGCACGCGAGCTCATGATCGACGGATTTTTTGAGGCACTTCTCCTCCAAATTCCAGACGAGTCCATGGCGGAAAAGCTCCGCGAATCATTAAAAAAAACTCTCTCTTAATATTTTATTTTCCGTTCACGTATGTTTACCCCCACCATCTCCATCGAAGATCTCACTCCTGGCAGCAAAAAACGTGTCACCATTCACGATCTTGAACTTATGATCGTAAATGTCAGCGGCAACGTCTACGCCACGCAAAAAAACTGCACACACTCAGATACGGATCTCACGGAAGGAAATCTTGAGGGATGTGTAATTGAGTGTCCTCAGCACGGAGCTATGTTTGACGTCACTGATGGTCGAGTTTTGAGCCTTCCAGCAACCGTGCCGCTCAAGACATATCCTGCAAAAATAGAGAACGGCATCATTATGATCGATATTCCAGAACCTACCGTCGAAGAAACACCAGAGACATCAGCCGTATAAATCTCTCACATATGCTCAATCCAAAAACGATCCAATCCGACTTCCCTATTTTGAACCGTGAGATCAACAGTAAAAAACTTGTATATCTTGATAGTGCATCCACAAGCCAAAAACCGCAGGTAATGATCGACGCGCTTACGAAATACTACACGCACACGAACGCCAACATTCACCGTGCTGTTTATACTCTGGCCGAAGAAGCGACACTCGCCTACGAAGGTACACGTGAGGAAGTTCGCAAGTTTATCAACGCGCGGCAGATGGAAGAAATTATCTTCACACGAAACACGACAGAGGCGATCAATCTCGTGGCGTACACGTATGGTTCTGCGAATTTTAAACCAGGCGACACGGTCATGGTCAGTGCGCTCGAGCATCACAGTAATCTCGTTCCATGGCAGCAAATCTGCGAAAAGACAGGCGCTACCTTGAAAATTGTTCCGCTCTGCACCAAGCCAGAAAAGCAGTACACACTCGACCTTGAGTGGTTTAAAAAAAATGCAGACAGCTCGCTGAAACTTCTCGCTATCACCCAGGCCAGTAATACGACAGGGACGATTGTTCCGATTGAAAAATTCATAGAGATCGCACACGCACACAACGCCAAAGTCCTCATCGACGGTGCGCAATCAACCCCGCACATGCCGATCGACGTACAGAAAATCAACTGCGATTTCTTCGCTTTTTCAAGCCACAAAATGCTTGGACCTACAGGCGTGGGAGTGCTCTATGGTAAACGTGATCTCCTCGAAAAAATGCCTCCATTCATGTTTGGTGGCGATATGATCCGTGAGGTTCATCAGCACAAGGCATCATGGAACGAACTACCTTGGAAGTTCGAGGCCGGTACACCAAATATTGCCGATGTCGTTGCCTTCCGTGCGGCACTCAAATACCTCAAAAATATCGGTATGGGCGACATTCTCGCACACGACCAGGAGCTCGTCACGTACGCAAAAGCGCAACTCGCCCAGCATGCTCCCGATGTAAAAATTCACGCACCAAAAAACAGCGAAGAGATGACCGGAATTATTTCATTTGAAATTCCAGGCGTACACCCGCACGACATCGCCGAAATCTTCAACAGTGAAGGTGTCGCCATTCGCGGTGGCCATCACTGCGCGCAACCTCTCATGGAAACTCTGCGAGTTCCTGCCACAGCACGAATGAGCTTTTACCTCTACAATACGCCAGAAGACATCGATGTCGCCATCGCTGCTATCAAAAAGGTACAGAACATTTTTGCGCCAGGAAAGTTTGCTCCACAAATATTTTCTTCAGGAGCACTGTAAATATATATTCGAACGCCATGGATCTCTACGCCGAAAACATCCTCGACCACTTCCAGCATCCTCGACATAAAGGTGCTCTCGCTTCGGGTGCGACACCGACGATTACACTGGATGATGCCAACCCTCTCTGTGGCGATAAGCTAGAGCTGTCGCTCCTCATCGAACAGGATAATGCTGGAAATTCAATTATCAAAAACCTCGCCTTTGACGGCTCTGGATGCGCTATTTCTCAGGCCGCCATGTCCATGCTCAGCGAAGAACTCTACGGGAAAAATCTCTCTAACGCAGAGACTATCACGCCAGAAACTATCTACGAGATGCTCGGGGTTCCCCTCTCAACCGCGCGTGTGAAGTGCGCCCTCCTCTCCTACTCCCTTTTAAAAAAAGCTCTTATTCTTTTGAAACACCAATAACATGGCTACACCAAAGCAAAAAAGTCTGCACGTGCAGAAATCAACTACAAAAAAAACTGCTCCAAAAGCTACCACCAAAAAATCGTCAAAGATTCCCACAAAGAAATCCACCACCAAATCAGCGCCAAAATCCGTCTTTGGTCCCGATCTCCAGAAGCGCATCGATCATGAAAAAAATCCACCAGCACCAACAAAAACACTCGCCGAACAGTGCGCAGAAAATCCAGTCATCAAAAAAATTGTAGACGCTACGAACGAAATTATCGATCCAGAAATTGGCATTGGAATCGTGGATCTTGGCTTGATTTACAGCGTCACGCTCACCAAACGTCACGCCGTGATCACAATGACCCTCACCTCCATGGGCTGTCCCGTTGGTCCCATGATCGTCGAACAAATCGAAACCCTCATCCCGCAAATCGTCGACGAAATCGATCACGCCGACACCCAAATCGTCTGGGATCCACCTTGGTCACCCGAGCGCATGCAGCCAGAAATGCGAGATATGGTGTTTAATTTTTAAAGATAGTGACGATCACTCGACCTTCTCCTGAAACTCCTCAACCTCTGGAAGCTCCTCGCCACGGCGATACTTCAAAGCTCTCAAAATAGCTCCAGCAAGCGGCAAAAGAATAGTGTACCACTTCCATTTCCTGTGGTATTTGTAGATAGCATGCTTGAAATACACCAGCCACCACCACTGAAATGGACGAAGAACTTTGAATGCAGCAGTAATATTGAGCGTATCAGCTCCCCAGGGAAATCGAAGAAAAAAGAGTAGGTCCTCGCCATTCAAAACACCCGCAACATCTCGAGAGTCCATACCTTCAGAGCTTAAGTCTTGAAGAAATCGAATCTCGCAACGCCGCAAATCTAAAACAAAATAGCGATTCACATCACCAAGCTTGAGAACCATACTCCATGGCCGCAAAATGGCAGGTGTAAGGCGCAAAATCTGTTGAAAAAAATTCTGGGCTGCCTCTTGAATATCAGATTCAGGAACGCTCACTATATCTTTAATACGTACCTCTGAAATTTTCGCCTGCTCCCAGAGCGCAATATTTTTCTCATTTCTCAAACCCCAATCCTGCCAAAGCAACCGATCATCAACATACATAACCTGAATCGGCATCTCGGGATACGTAACGCGAAGTTCTCGAAGACCCACATGCCAGTCATTCAGGTACGCATTACCACGTTTAGAAAAATAGACGAAGCTTGCAAATGGAACATAGATGTCCGGCTTAAACGCCTGAAAATACTTTTGTATAAGCGCGAGATGTTTGCACTTAGCTTCCTTAAGCCCCTGAATATCATCAGAATTTGCATAATAACCCGCAAGCGAAAACTGGAAAAACCAAGTATCAATATGAGGATACTGCCTCTGTAAAATACGAACTTCATCATCATCAAGCTGGCAATCATTCTGATTAAGAATCGTCGTACCGCCGACATCAAAAACAGCTGCACAGTCCATGCCCGTCGGAAAAGAAGTTACCCAAACATCATCATACATCTGAGTACGTTCATGATCTTTGAGCTCAACAACCTGAAAACCAAGTGCACGAATCGACTGAACGACATCTTTATTATCCCTTTCGCGAAAATATATC
>JAHFJT010000111.1 GCA_023245695.1 Candidatus Peregrinibacteria bacterium
AAGGTCTGCTCGATATGCTTCGGGTACGAGGCGTAGGGCCCAAGAAGGTAAAGCTATTCTATGGAACGCTTGGGATCGAGACGCTTGATCAGCTCAAAAAAGCGGCAGCTACCGGCCAACTTCGAGACCTTCCCAAAATGGGTGAAAAAAGTGAGTCTGAGATTTTGAAGGCAATTGAAGAATATGAACAGATGCCGCACGATCGACGTCTTTTGCACGAGGCACTCATCGAGGCGGAGAAATTTTTGGAGTATCTTCGAAAGTCGCCCGACATTGCGCAGATCCAATATGCTGGGAGTTTACGGCGAGGGGTTGAGACGATTGGCGATATCGATATTTTGAGTGCTCCGAAAAAGATGAGTCCGGAGGTGGTCGAAAAAATCATGGATTATTATGCTCGGTATCCCGAGATTTCTCTCATTATTAATCGTGGCGAGACGAAGTCCTCGGTGATTTTGAAGACGGGTATCCAGGTGGATTTACGGGTGATCGATAAAGATATTTTTGGCGCGGCGCTCCATTATTTTACAGGTTCAAAAGCGCATAATATCCGCATTCGTGATCGAGCGAAGAATATGGGACTCAGAGTGAATGAGTATGGTGTATTCAAAATCAAAGGCGACGAGCAGACGCTGATCGCTGGCAAAACGGAGGAGGAGCTTTTTCACGCCGTAGGACTCCCCTTCATCATTCCGGAGATGCGCGAGGATCGTGGCGAGATCGAGTATGGGCTGAAGCATGGGAAGATGCCTTCTGTCGTAGAACTCAAAGATCTCCAGGCGGATCTCCACACGCACTCGAGGTGGAGCGATGGCTCGGAGGAGATCGAGGTTTTGGCCAAGTCATACCAGAAAGCGGGATTCTCATATATGGCGCTCACGGACCACTCGAAGATGGTCGGCGTCACCGGTGGCATGAATGACGAGCGCGTAGTGGAGCAGTGGGAGGAGATTGACGAGATCAATAAGGAGCTCGCTCCGTTTCGGATTCTCAAGGGCAGCGAGGTCGATATTCTCAAAGATGGCGGGCTCGACTACTCGGAAAAAGTTTTGAAAAAACTCGAGGTGATCAACGCCTCAACGCATCTCTATCACGGCCTCTCGCCTGAAGATCAGACGAAGCGCATTCTGCGGGCGGTGCAGTCTGGATATGTCAAAATTCTCAGCCATCCGATGGGCCGACTCATCAATCAGCGCAAGGCGATCGCTTTCGATATGGAAGCCGTTTTCAAGGCCTGCGCCGAACATCACGTGGCGCTGGAGATCAACTCATCGCCCGAGCGTATGGACCTTGACGATACCCACGTCCGTATCGCAAAACGCTTCGGCTGTAAGTTTGCGATCAATAGCGACTCCCATCACTCCTCACACAAAGAGTACCTCATCTATGGCGTGAAAATCGCTCGGCGCGCCTGGCTTACCAAAGATGACATCATCAACACGATGTCGCTGAGCGAGCTGCTGAAGTACTGGAAGTTGAAGTAGTATGCACCAGTAGGTGCAGCCGCCCGTTCCCATCGTTGTAATGTGCAGGCGATGTATATCGATCCGCAATACATTCTCCATCGGGTGTGACATGTTCAAAAATGCCCAAAAACGATTGTATATCGATCTGCACTACAAATGTATATCGATTCGCTAGCGATTTGATATACAACGCTCTGAGGCACTTTTCTGACCCCCACCCCCACCCGCGGAATGTATATCGATGTGCAATCACCCAGGCTATTCTGGATTTTTGTGCAAACTCTTTAAGCATTCTGGGATTCTGAATTTCCGCCAAAATACTTCTTGGCGAGTTGTATGCTTTTTTGAGCCTCTCCCGCCTTATCCCTTGGGCGCTCGAGTTTTATTGTCACCAATGCTGCTAGCTCGGACACTGATGCACCAGCTTCTGCTCGTGCTAATACCGATTTTCCAAAACTTCCAAAGACTTCTTTATCAATAAAAGTTTCAATATTTACTCTTGGATCCCTATACTCGTCGATTGACTTTCCCCTTATTACTCCGGCCACATTATTCAGCTGAAACAGGCCTACCGAATGTCCGTGATCACCGACATTCAGCAAGCCAAGATTTGATTCTCTTTTTGCATTGAGAACCAGCGCAGCAATCAGTGTCGACTTTAATCCTTTTTCTTTTCCAATTTGTTCGATAAGCATCGCATTTTCTCTTTGCATCGGGCTGAGCTTATCCAACTTCATCTGCTCTACCACGCTTTTCGACTCATCGAGCTGAATATTCGGTACATCCCTATTGTTAGCAGAGACTTCTGGCGTGTACCCACCTGGTTTCGTAATCGACACGACCGGCTTTTCTTTGAGGTTGGTCTTCTGGAGACGTCCCGGGACATTGTAGGAGCCACTTGCGACACGGGCTTCTCCGGTGTCTTTGTTAATCCACTCGATAAAAATAACACTGTGATTTCCGTGAGAGTCGGCGGTGTTTTTGTTGTTGATATAGAGCCAGTCGCCTGGCGCGATTCGATCCATCATCTCTGGAGAAGCATGGTGATCACCACAGTCGGCGCCTTCATAGTTCAAGTCCTGGTAGATGCGAGTTTTTCCGCTGACGCCTGCGGACTGATAGACGTGATTCACCCAGTCCCAGCAGTGTTTTGGCATGTAGTCGCGCTTCTCCACATCTTGCATGAGTGCCTCGACGATTTTCTTCCCGGTACCTGAGGTTTCGATACGATCCATAAGCGCCTGAATTTCCTCTTGGCTCATGACCTTATTGTGCTGGGCATTTGGGTTTCGCTTGTAGAGGTCCACGAGAAAGTCCTTATCTTTTTTTCCTTCTTCGGACTCGGCGTATCGCTTATATGCTTCTTCGTCGAGTGTGCCGAGAGAGCCGTCTGGCTTTTTGAAAAACTGGTCGGCGTAAGCCTTGTCTGGCGCACCGATCTCCATCACGTCACCGCTGTAGACGGCCATGTATCCATTTTTATCATAGAAGCCATTTCCTGACTTGTTCTGGCCTTTCAGGCCAACTCGTCGCTCGCTCGCTCGCGCCCGATTCTTGTCGCCATCATCGTAGATCGTGATCGCACGAACTGATGGAGGGAGAAGATCGGCGGCACCGATAAGCTTTTCTGCGTGAGGATTTCCACGGAAGTCGACCTGGAATTTTGTTCCGGCGGCCGGTTCGAGATAGCCTTTCCAATTTTTGAAATCGAGCTTCTGTGCGTCACCCACGATGTCTGTAAACGCGTACATGAGAATTCCTTCGTACTTGTCTTCGAGTCTCACGAGCTGTTCGGCCTTGAGTTCGCGGAGGTCCTGAACGGTCTCTACGCCCTGCAAAACATCCTTTACTCCTGGAAGTTCATTGATCGTTTTCTCGGCTTTCTGACGCTGTACGAGCGAGTCGATGACGTGACCGAGGTATGAGTCACTATTCGTGGCATGTTCGAGAAATGTCTTGCGAACCTCTTGTTTGAGATCGTCTACTTTTTTCTGCGTGTCGAGTTTTACCTGGAGCTTTTCCTTATCACCTTTTTCTTTGAGGCCCTTAAGAAGCTCCTCGGGATTTTTTCCAAGGTCTTTCGACGCCTCTGTAATCACACTCTCGATGGTCTTTCCATTTTCTGAGGTGGCTACGGCTGATTTTGGAGTTTCTTTGTCTGCCATGGGTATGTTTTTTTATTTCTCTTTATTATAGCACAAAGCAGCTTCAGCGTCTATATACATTTACTGGCTGTTTAGAGGGGTTGCGCCGTATACTTGCCGCATGAAAATAGCTTTGGTTCACGATTTTTTGATGCGGTATGGGGGTGCGGAGCGAGTGCTCAAGGTTTTTAGCGAGATGTACCCGGAGGCGCCGATTTTTACGCTGATGTACGATGAGAAGACTATGGGGAAGCACTTTGCGCGCGAACG
>JAHFJT010000112.1 GCA_023245695.1 Candidatus Peregrinibacteria bacterium
CGATCAGATCATGGCGATCAAAGGCGTGAGTGCCGTTTTATACGACATCACACACAAACCACCAGGCACGATTGAGTGGGAGTAGGGTGCGTTTCTCCATGTATTGCGAATCGATATACAATGAGCGGGAGGAGATGGGGGTCCTAAAAAGTGCCTCAGAGCGTTGTATATCATATCGCTAGCGAATCGATAGCGGATATAGGTGCAATTCGATATACAATCGTTTTTGGGTGTTTTTAAGAGTAGTGCTCCCGGCGGAGAATGTATTGCGAATTGATATACAAAATAAAAAATACAAAGTGCATTCGTGCGCACACCGGTACAATCAAAAGCCCATATTCTTAAAGCTCGACTTTCTTTACCTCTATCTTCTCGCCTCCCAAAAACTTTTGCGAAAAGTCGGCAAATCGTTCGGGTGCATCGGTGCAGGTAAAGATGCGAGTGCTGTTTTTGCTGAGCTTCGACTCTATTTCGGGGTGGCGCTTGAGGTAATCGGCGAGGGAGTCGGCGACGGCGGTGGAAGAGTCGAGGACGTGGACGTGTGGGCCGAGAATATCTTCGAAGACGTCGTGCATGATCGGGTAGTGCGTACAACCAAGAATAAGTGTGTCGGGCGCGAAGTCTTTCACGGGTGCGAGATATTTTCTGAGAATCGAGCGAGTCTCGGGTTTGTGGTGCCAACCTTCTTCGATAAGCGGAACGAGAAGCGGCGTCTCGACGCCAAAGACACGAATTCCTGGATCAATTTTGTGGAGCTCTTTTTCGTAGGCTTTTGAGGCGATGGTAGCGCGTGTACCGACGACGGCGATGCGCTTATTATGGGTCATGCGTGCGGCTTTTTCGGCAACGGGGATGATTACGCCGAGGACTTTTCGGTCGGTGACTCCTGGAGTTCGCAGGTATTTTTCTTGTAAATAAGGAAGTACAGTAGCCGATGCGGTGTTGCAGGCGAATACCGTGAGGGGAGTATTTTTCTTGAGAAAAAACCTGAACGCGTCTTCGGAAAATTGCTGGATCGTTTCTGGTGAACGGGAGCCATAAGGCACGCGAAGATTATCTCCGAGATAGAGGTAGTCGTACTGGGGGAGCACCTTCATGCACGCCTTCAGCACGGTGAGTCCGCCGTAGCCAGAGTCAAAAATTCCAATCATGGGCGTATTTTACCCGAGCTGCGAGGTTTTACTAGCCTAGTTGCGAAGCCATCATTATACTATGGCCATGACCACGCGACTCTCGGCCATTTTCGTTCTTCTTGGTATCATTATTGGTGTGTTCTTTGCGGCACAGTTCCGCACGGAGGTTCCGCTCGATAGCGCTTTCCCAGCTGATCAGTATATTGCCCGACAAAATCTCATCAAAGACTATGTGGATGAGCAGGGCATTTTGCGAAATCAGATCGCGACACTCAATCGTCAGATCGATGAACAGCAGAAAAAGAACGAGGCGACGCTTTCTACGGCGAAGCTTTCTCGTTTGGATGAGCTTAAGGGCGATGCTGGACTTACGTCGGTGACCGGTCGTGGAATTGAGATCGCTCTTACCGATAGTCCCGGGGCGAATCGTGAGTCGATTGGGGTGATTCCTGAGGCTCTGGTTCAGGCTGCTGATATTCGTGATATCGTAAACCTTCTTCGAACGGGGCATCCTGATGCCATTTCTATCAATAACCAACGAGTTCTTGCGACAACACCGATCTCTGCTGTTGGGGGAAATATCTTGGTCAACAACTTCTATATCGCGCCACCTTTTATTATTACCACAGTCGGTGACGAGAACTTTCTCTTTCAGAGATTCAAGGATACGACGGTGCTTCCCGAGTTGAAAAAGCGCGCTGCCGACTTCAAACTTCAGTTCAATCTTACGCTCAAGCCGCACGTTAATATTCCACCATACAATGGTGATTTCCGCCTCAAATATGTTAAATCTTCACAGTCTTAATAACGATCGCAAACGAGCTATTCTTATCACAAGTTTTATTCTTGGAGTATTATTTGTGGTGCAGTCGAGATCGTTTGAGGGCATTACACAGCTTGCAACTCGTGACTCTGCCTCCAATACCTTTCGTGAAATCCAGGTGCTCCGCGATACCAACCGTAACCTTGCTACCGAAATCTCGAATCTAGAGGATTTACTGACGAAGACCAAGGACAGCTCGTCGAGCTTGAAGGTTCTGGAAGAGGAGATCGCGAAGTTTGAGGTGATCAACGGTGGACTTCCGGTCTATGGAGCGGGCATAACGGTGACGGTTCCAGATCATACGGAGATCGCGTCACTTATCGATCTTACGAACGAGCTTTTGGGCTCGGGCGCTGAGGCGGTAAGCGTGAATGGGGTTCGTCTTACGGGCAATGACTTTGGCTTTGATGGTATTCCGAACGGCCAGGTACTTCTCAATGGCAATATCCTGCAGCCACCCTATGTGTTTAGTGCAATCGGAGACTCGACGACGCTCGAGAATGCGCTTCGGCAGGCTGGTGGAATCATTCAGCGATACGAAAGAAAGCATCCAGGAAAAACTCTGCACATTGTGAAGAAGGATCGGATCGATATGGATAAGGTCTAGCGCGAAACCAGGTAGAGCCAGAGAGGCTGAAGGGCGAGGAGTCCGAGGACGACGAGCAGATAAATACGTTTGTTGAGTTTTTCGTAGTAGTAGGCTTCACGGACCTTTTTCAAACGGAGCTGCTTTTCCATGATGTCCTGCTCCAGGTGCTGGGTGGAATCGGTAAGTTTGAGAATCTCACTCTTGTGCTCCGGAAGGGGGACCGAGTATCTGAGCTGGCCTTCGAGCTGGCCAATTCGGTAGTGGGCCGCCTCGAGCTCCTCCTGTCGTCGTCGCAACTCGGCGGTGATCTCTTCGTACATATTCTTGTACGTGTCGATCAGGTCGTGCTCTCGTCCATGACTCTCCACATCCCGGTGACTCTCCGGAGAGACATGGTGGGTGTCGACGAAGGTGTAGGTATTTCCCTGCTGATCGCGCGCTTCGTGATGAAGGCTGGGCTCGGCGGTGTCTACGCCATGTGCGGCGTTGTCTACAACTGTGTCGCTAGACATTTTGGCATTTTTTTCTTGTCTACTATGTCTTTGTAACTGCTCGTTCTGTCGAGCTATAAATTCGAGTATTTCCCTTTTACTCAAGTAAATCTTATTGTCTATGATTCGTGTTGCGACTTGTCCATTCTGTCTATAACGATCTAGCGTACGCATCGACACTTTTAAAAGTCTACTCGCTGTTTTTCGATCAATTAAGTCTTTATTTTCTACAAATGTTGTCATAATTTTGTGTCTATATCTTGTCTACGGACATACAGTGCGCGAAATGGACAGTTCTTATAAGATGTCTACTGACGTGTCTACTGTCCATTATAAGTACATCTCGCCGAAAGTCTAGTAAAGCAGCGAGGGGGATGGGGGCTGCGCCTGCTGGCGCATATTAGTCAAGCCGTGCCAGCTTTACTTTTTCGCTGTCACTCACCATAATAATCATACGCGTTTTCTACCTCTCTCAACCCCCTGACATGCCTCCTCGCCAGCGGAAACCACTCTCTGTATTGATGCTCGTTTCGCTCATGGTCGGATCACTGGGATCTGGCGCTATTGCCGGGGCTGACTCAAAACCTTTCTATAAGTATCCACTCTCTCTCCTTGCCGAGTCCAAAGCGGCTGATACGCAAGAAAGTATCCAGCGATGGGGAAGTACCTCTACTTTTTCCCAGTATGGGGCGGTCTTTGCGAAGGGTGACATGAATCATGACGGCATCGACGACCTCATGGTTGCTTCGCCGTACTATTCGACGGGCACGAAAAAGAACTGCGGTCGCGTGGAGGTATACTTCGGCTCAAAGAATTTCTTTGCCTCG
>JAHFJT010000113.1 GCA_023245695.1 Candidatus Peregrinibacteria bacterium
ACGGAACTGGATTTCTCGTGAGTTCGAGTCGGCGAAAAAGGCGCTCGATGGCGCCTTGAAGGGCTACAGTGAACTTCTCACGCAGTATCCACTCCACGTGGAGTACGGCAAAACGATCAAGCTTCTCGTGAAGTACTATGACCATCTCACCGATATTCGAAAGAAGGTCGATACCTATCCGGCACGATTTCACGATGTCACCACACAAGACTGTAACTAACCCTATGAAACGCTCCACCTTACTCATTACCGGAAGTCTCCTGCTTGTGCTCGCCTCGCTGGCGCTCGGCGCGCAGCGCGCGTCTGGCTCGTGGGTGGCGTTCCGCGAGCGAGTGAGCGAGCAGTTTGTACGCCCGGCGCGCGCTGCGGACATCGACCCCCCTCCCACGACGCATGCGGTCTTCACCAAGCTCTTACAGAAAGCCGGTATCGACAACCCAAATGGTGAGATTACGAGCGACTCGATTTTCCATACGAGCAATCACAACCTCTACTCCTACGTCTACCAGCAGATTTTCGATAAGCCCGAAAAAGATGCGATTCTCGAACTCAGTCAGGCATATGGCCTGACGCCGACCGATGCGGAAATTGTGGTGAGTGGTGCGTACACCCCGCTCTTGCGTGGGCGTGGACCAGCATACGGACAGGATCGCGCCGTGCAGGACATGCAGAAAATCCAGCAGTCCTATGCGAGAATTCTCCAGTACCGACAGCTCGGATACAAGCTCAATGCTACTATCGCTTCCACAGAAATTTTTGCGAATGGAAGTCTCGATGACTCGAGTTTTGATTTGATTCATGATCTCGATGTGATCGAACAGTTGCTCTTTGTGGATCAGACCAAGGTGCAGATCGGCCAGAAGATGTTCAAGAATCCAACTTCAAAAAATAGCGATCTCGGAACGAGCAGCGCGGCGTTGACGGCTGGTGCAGGACCGACGGGTTCTGCGGTTTCAAGTGGTGGTTCTTCCGGCACGAGTGGATCAGGGTCAGGATCTGGCTCTAGTGGCCCTGCGCCTGGCAACTCTGGCAAACCTGCGTCGATCGATGATGTCATGAAGGGCTTGGTCGCCAGCTCAAAGAGCACGATTAATCAGTGCGACAAGGACTCTCCGATCAATAAAGCGGTTGACACCTACGACAAAGATCATGGTACGGGGAGTACGACGGTTTCCACCGGCAACGGTGGCACCTCAGATGGAACTTCTTCTGGTGACCTTTCTGCAAGCCTCCTACCTCCGGTGGCGAGCAAGATTCTGGCACCTGAGCTCAGCCCAATTACTACCACGGCGGCTGCACCAATCACTGTACCGAAGACCGATCTCTGCGCCGACATCACGAACAATCCTTCACCTACCGATCCTCCGCCGAAGGATGCGCAGATCTCGACGAGTATGATTTATATGTATCCACCTGAGCCGAATGCACAACATGTTTTCTGTGTGTCGCTCGATACAAGAACTCGAACCTATACCTCATTTACGCCATCGGGACAGAGCTGTATTCAGTGTACGGTGGCCGCGATGAATGAGACGATGAAGAAGCTTCTCTCCAAGTCGCTTGCGCCAAACAAGCTCACGGGAAATGCGTACGAGTCGTCGAAGTGCAAGGCGGTTAATCTCTCGAGCCTCTTTGATATGAACTTATTTCTCATTCCGGTTCCGATTACTACTCCGCAAAAACTCGGGCCACTCGTTGGGCACGATATTGGGAAAGAGTGGGATCGGTTTGTGAAGAACTCTCTTCCATTTGGAAAGACTTTGGGGGCAAGTTCACAGAGAATTGTGGATGAAGCGGCCCAGAATGTCGGCGCTGGCGCGACCCAACAGCAACTTCTTGCAGAGATTACGAGTGGGGTTCAGCAGGAGATCGCCGCCGCGCAGCGGCGGCTTGCCAATCGGCCTACCTCCACCCAGACCGACATCAAGGCAGAAGGATACCAACAGGTTATCGCTGAGATGCGTCTTATGACTTCATATTTCGCATCATTTCAGCAGACTCTCACACATTTCAATGAAGACTCATGTAAGACTCTTCTCGATAAACCTAATATCAACGGTTAATACCATGCACTCACAATCTCCTCGCCCTTCTCGACGTCTTGCCAACCTCCTCGCCCTCATGGGCGTCGTCGGTGGCCTGACCCTCGCGCCGTTATCACTCGCTCACTTCCGTGATCTTCAGCTTGTGCCCACGGCTGAAGGTGCGACGCCATCGGCGCTCGCATGTCCCATCAACAAACGCTTTGAGAACTTCGATGCGGTGATTAAGAACGGTATCTCTTCCGGAGACTTCATGGCGAGCTGGGCTGATATTTTTGCACGAAATGCGTGCCAGCGTGATGATATTTTTTCTCTCCAAAAAGCCCTCGAGTCTGCACAGAATCAGCTCCGACAGAAAGTCTTCTCTTGCCAGACCGGTTCCGCCGTTCAGGCTCTTTCTCAGCAAATCAACGATCTCAAGTTTGAGCTCGAGTACGTTCGAAACGTCATCGATACCGACGAAGAGCAACCATCTCCAGACGGCGCCAAAGGCGTCGTACGAAGTCCTGCCGCCCTTCGTGAACTCCTCCAAGATACTGTGGTCGTGCAGCGTGGACTCGTTGACACCTCTCGCTTCTCAAAACTTTTCGAGACCCTCCAGACCAAATACGCCCCTCGTGTCGATGCCTACATCAACTGCAAGGATGAAAACTGGGAAGCTCTCCGGGATTCCTGGAATACCTTTACCGATAGTTGGGCTGGCCTAAGCCCTGCCTGGAAAAAAACCAAACAAGTAACTGAAACCAAGATGAATGCCCTCACGAGTCCTGTAGGGAAAACAGGCTTGTACCTTAGTGGGTTCCTCGACGTCCGTCTCAATAATCTCACTCCCCAGCAAACGCTCACCAATATCGCTGCCCAGCTCCAAAAAAATAGCGGCAAAGGTGGCGCCACTCCTGACTTTCTCAATATTCTTTCAAAATCTACCCAAGACCTGAGCCGATACGATCGCGAAAAAGACATCGCTGAGCGCAAAGCCCGATACGAAGTTCTCTACAAAGAGTTCGGCGATAACGCTGCCTATACCATGCTCACTGAGGTCAAAAGCCTCAATACGGCGATCACCGACACCCTCCCTGTGGCAGACAAGATTCGAGCGTGTACGCAGAAAGTCGCCGAACGACAGTGTGACGGTAAATAAGGTGATGTGAGCCACCCGTCCACGCCCGCCCTGTTTTGTATATCGATGTGCAATACATCCTTCGCGGGGAGTACCATCTTTGAAAATGCCTAAAAACGATTGTATATCGATCTGCACTACAAATGTATATCGATTCGCTAGCGATTTGATATACAACGCTCTGGAGCACTTTTTAGACACCCACCCCAACCCTCGGAATGTATATCGATATGCAATACATACGCCTTTTTTAAAAAAACTCAGCAATTCCACGAGGTGATCATTTAACTCATCCGCACCACAACCGGCACACAAAAAAATCACCTCCCCGGCTGAAGAAGAGGTGATTTTACAAGCTTTTCTAGGGACTTGAGGTACGTAGGGGGTACGTACCTGGGGTGATTTTCGATGAGAAATTTTAGGGGTAAAATTTCTTTCTGTTCTTTCTAACTTCGCAGAGGGCGAGTGGGCCGTAGGCCTTTGAGAACTCGTTCCGCAAGAGTGGTATGAAATGCGTGATCCAGACAGATGCCCCATAGAAGCATCGTCTTCAGACACGATCATCCCAATACCAGGGATAAGAAGGCTGCTGCGAGTCCCTTTCTTTTTTCCCTTTGGGTGGCCGGGGTGACTACCGGACCGGTCTCCATGGATGCCATTTCTGCTTTGCAGTA
>JAHFJT010000114.1 GCA_023245695.1 Candidatus Peregrinibacteria bacterium
TCGGTCAGGAAAAACTCGTCACCCATCTCGAAAAACTCTTTCCAGGCGTTCGCATAGATATCTACTCCAAAGAGCGCGTCAAGACTCCAAAAGAGCAGTCTGCCATTCTCAAAAAATTCACAGCAGGTAAGATCGATATCCTCATCACTACCCAGCTCCTCTACAGTGGGGCGCCACTTCCTCCCGTTCCGGTCGTCGCGGCCCTCGACATCGACACCGCCCTCACCATCCCGCACTTCATGAGCGGAGAAAAAACCCTCCACCACCTCCAGGAAATGCAGACCTTCATCAAACCAAAAGGCATCCTCCTCCTCCAAACCTATATTCCCGACAACCCCCTCCTCACCTACTACCGCGAACATCGACTCGCTGAGTGGTACAAAAAAGAGCTCGACAGCCGTAAACGATTCAACTATCCCCCATTCAGCAAGATCATGGTGCTCACCTCCACGATCGGCCCACGATCACGCGGAGGAAAAGACTCGAAAAAAACCGCCAAGCAAAGCCTCGAAAACACCCTCTCCTACATCAAAAAAACCGCTCCCGACCTCACCATCGAACTCAACAAAAAAAACATCGGTCACCAAGACAAATACTATTTGGTGATCCGCGGCACCGACCCCGAAAAAGCCATGGAGGTCATCCGCAACATGCCCGACGTTTCCCTCGACATCGACTCGCCATATTTGATTTAAAGCTAAAAATGATAATTTTGACAAATTTAAACAAATACGTAAAATACAAACTTAAATTAATTCCCAACCTATGACAACTGTATCCACTCTAGAAAGAAACGAATCTGGTAATGAACAGGTCGAAAAACTCATGGCCGAACTCGAAGATATACTCCTTGAATACGAAGTAGACGTAGAATTATCTATGGATCACCGAGAACAGAAGGTCAACAAAACGATAGATGGAAGTCAAATCACCATGAAGACGGTATATGCGGACGACGGTCAAACTGATCTATATCTTGTTATCGGTAACAATTTCGGAAGTGTAGAATTTAGTGGAACGGCCAGTGGAAAAGGAAGAAAAAGAAAAGTAACAATCGGAGCCATTGAAGTTCACTCGCAAGTCACCATAGGATTAAAGGAAGAATGGCAGCCTGTTACAATGTATGACGAGACCCTAGGCGATCTAGAAGTTCAAAACTTGCTTTTGACAGACGAAATGATGACCTCAGTTTTAGATAAAACAAGAAAACTCATTGCAAATTCGGATAACGAAAAGGACGAAAAAGTAAAACACAACGAAACAGAAGTTTTTGAAAATCAACGCGCAATCATTCGCACAGCACTGCAAACCATCGTCGGAAACATTCTTAAATAAAACTGAAGAAAAGTCAGATTCACTCAAATTCGACTGCCTCAAAATAGAGCGGAAAGTTCCATATTTAATGTCTTTCCCATGAATAGGAACGATTACCGTCAATACCGGACTACCAGTTTTCGGTACTTTGCATGAGAGCCAGTTTGCAAGACAAAAAAGAAGCCACTATCTTCAAGCACCTTAAGCACAAGGCGTAGCGGAAAAGGCTTAGACATAGTGCAACTTCACGGAAGTAATAACTGGATTTTTTACCTCCGTCTTTTTTGGGAGAGGCACATCCTGAAGATGGGTAAGCGCCTGCTTGTTAGTTTTACCAAAACTCGAAACATCCACCTCTAAACATTGAGAGATGTACGAATCCCCTTCTTTCCAAACAACTGATTTTAAATCTAAATTACGCTTAGACTACCAGCATAGCTTAAAAAGGCCGAAAAAAACAATTCTCTAGAGAGCACCTTATGGTAGCTAGCTTAGATTTACTGCTATAAATTACTGTCAACAAATGCCGTAAAAAATAGACAACTCAAAGCCAATACGATACAGTATCACCATGAAAAAACGCGTCCTTTCCGGCATTCAACCGAGCGGAGTGATCCACCTGGGAAATTATCTTGGGGCGATCAAACAGCATATCGAGATGCAGCAGAGCAGCAGCTACGACTGCTACTTTTTCATTGCTGATCTGCACGCGCTCACGACGGTTCGTGATCCAAAGAAACTCGCGGAGATGACGATGGACGTCGCACTCACCTACCTCGCGCTTGGACTTGATCCGGAAAAAACAACCTTCTTCAAACAGAGCAATGTTCCAGAACATACGGAACTTGCATGGATTCTCAGTAGTGTAACGCCAATGGGACTCCTTGAGCGTGCGCATGCCTGGAAAGATGCTGTGGAAAAAGGCGCCAAAGAAAAAACAGTTGGTCTCTTCACCTACCCGGTGCTCATGGCAGCCGATATTCTCATCTACAAACCAGATCTTGTGCCAGTAGGCAAAGATCAAAAACAGCACATCGAGATCACTCGAGATATCGCCACGCACTTTAATAGTCACTTCTCCGAGACCTTCAATCAACCACAGGAGCTCACGCCTGAAGATGTCGCGGTCGTACCAGGAACGGACGGACAGAAGATGAGCAAGAGCTACAACAATACCATCAGCATTTTCTCACCAGAGCCCGTCATCAAAAAGCAGGTCATGGGCATCGTCACCGACTCCACGCCGGTCGACCAGCCGAAGAATCCCGACACCTGCAATGTGTTCCAGCTCTACAGGCTCCTTGCGACGCCTGCGGAGATAGCTGACCTCAAAGAAAAGTACCAAAAAGGTGGCTATGGGTATGGTGATGCAAAGAAACTTCTCCTCGAAAAAATCATGGAAACCTTCGAGCCATATCGGAAAAAAAGAATTGAACTAGAAGCCGATTTAGGATATGTTGACCGTGTGCTCCGAGAAGGAGCCGATCGAGCAAGAATTGAAGCTAAGAAAACGCTCGACGAGGTCCGAAAAAAGATCGGCACACGACCCTAGTGCTTCTTTTAATTTATTGGTGATATGCAAACGAAATATATATTCGTCACAGGTGGTGTATGTTCTTCTCTCGGGAAAGGCATTGCCGCCTCTTCCATCGGTACCCTCCTCAAAGCATCCGGCTTTAAGGTCTTCATGCAAAAACTCGATCCATATCTCAACGTCGATCCCGGCACCATGAGCCCATTTCAGCATGGTGAAGTCTACGTCACAAACGACGGTGCGGAGACCGATCTCGACCTTGGTCACTACGAACGATTCATTGACGAAAATCTCGCCGCTTACTCTTCCGTAACCACCGGAAAAATCTACGCGGACACGATCAGTCGTGAGCGTAAAGGCGAGTTCCTTGGCGGTACCATTCAGATCGTGCCGCATATTACGAATGCTATTCAAGAACGGATCACGCTCGCTGCGAAAAAATCAGGCGCAGAAATTATGATTATTGAAATTGGTGGAACCACGGGAGATATTGAAGGTCAGCCATTTCTTGAGGCGATCAGACAGCTGAGACACAAGCTCGGAAATGAGCATACGCTCTTCGTACATCTCACGCTGCTTCCGCATTTGCAAGCAACAAAAGAGCTCAAAACGAAACCAACGCAGGCATCCGTTCGCGAACTTCGAGCGTTGGGTATTCAGCCAGATATCATCATGGCACGAGCCGACCTCGAAATTCCAAAAGAGATTCTCAAAAAAATATCACTCTTCTGCGATGTAGACGTAGAGGCGGTAATTGCTGCAGAAACGGTGAAGTCGATCTATGAAGTACCACTTCACTTCGAGAATCAGCACCTCGCAACGCTCATCGCAAAAAAGCTCAATCTCGGCAACGTAAAGCCAAAACTCAAGGAATGGAAAGAGCTCGTAGAAAAAATTCAGAAAGATCGAAAACCACTCAACATCGGAATCGTCACAAAGTACACCGGACTGGAAGATGCCTACTTGAGCGTCATCGAGTCACTCA
>JAHFJT010000115.1 GCA_023245695.1 Candidatus Peregrinibacteria bacterium
TGCGATGCCGTAGTGACCCCAGCAGTCGGGTCGGTGGGTGAGAGATTTGTTATCGATTTCGAGAATGACATCACTTTTATTGAGGAGGGTTCCGATGTTGTCACCGGCCTTCAGAGCGAGCTTGGCGGTTGGTTTGTATGTGCTGAGATCGAGAACGCCGGGCGTGTATATGAGTCCAACTTCCTCGCCTCCACAGATCATGCCGTTACTTTCCATGCCTCGGAGTGATGCTTTTTCGAGGGTGATGAGATCGCCTTCGCCATGCCATCGGACTTTGCTTCCTGGGAGCGCGACGATCACCCACATACCTTCTGTGATGTTTGAAGCACCGCAGACGATCTGGAGTGTTCCGCCGTTTGCTGCACCCACGTCGGTTTGTGTGACTTGGAGTTTATCGGCATTTGGATGCGGTTGAATTGACTTGATCTGACCAGCGACGATATGGTTCCAAATCTCACCTTCGTTGATAATGCCTTCCACTTCCGCGGTTCGGATCGTGAAGAGTTGTCCAAGTTCGTTGGGGTCGATAGCGGGAATGTCGGTGAATTGTCGGAGCCAGTTGAGGGAGATTTTCATCGTCAAAATTGTTCTAAGAATCTAAGATCACCATTCATGAGATGACGAATATCATCGATGCCGTACTTCATCATGACGAGACGTGTGAGGCCGAAACCGAATGCCCATCCTTTATAGATATCTGGATCGATGCCGCCGGCCTTCAGGACGTTTCGGTGGACCATGCCTGCGCCCATGAACTCCATCCATCCGGTCTGTTTGCAGACGCGGCAGCCTTTGCCATTACAAAGAAGACACCACATATCGAGCTCGATTCCTGGCTCCACGAAAGGGAAGTAGCCTGGTCTGAATCGGACTTTGGTTTCGCGCTTGAAGAGGCGTGTGAGGAACTCCGTCATGACGCCTTTGAGATTGGCGAGTGAGACATCTTTGTCGATAAGAAGGCCTTCTACCTGATAAAAGGTCGAGTCGTGCGAGGCGTCAGTGGCTTCGTATCGGAAGACGCGACCTGGCATGATGGCTCGAAGTGGAGCGCCATATTTTTCCATGGATCGAATCTGTGTCGGTGAGGTCTGGGTTCGGAGAACCATGCGGCCGTGTTGTTCATGGTGCTTGCTGCTCACGAAAAATGTATCCTGCATATCTCGTGCTGGGTGATCTTTTGGTACATTGAGCGCTTCGAAGTTGTAGTGTTCGGATTCGATTTCTGGTCCATCCATCACCGCAAAACCCATCTGTCCGAAGATTTCTTCTACCTCTTTTTGCACTCGTGAAAGTGGGTGGATATGACCTACTGGAAAGGTGATGCCTGGTCGAGTGATATCAAAGGTATCGTCGTTGAGCTGTTTCTCGAGCTCTTCTTGTTCGAGGTTATGCTGCTTGGTTTCGAGGTCAGACTCGAGGGATTTTTTGCCATGGTTGAGTGCCTGGCCTGCCGCTGGTTTTTCTTCATTTGGAATGTCTTTGAGCCCCTGCATGATCGTCGTGAACGAACCTTTTCGTCCAAGATACTTCACGCGAAGTTCTTCGAGCTGCGCGAGCGTCGAGGCGCGAGCGATCTCTTCCTTGGCTTCCTGAATAAGTTTTTCGATGAGTTCTTTCATGGGGGTTCGGTCGATTTCTATTTTTAAATCTGGTTTATTGTAGTACGAATTTATTAATAAGGTAAGTCCTTGTGATCGAATAACAAAAAACCCGCCCTTTATGGGGGCGGGTCATATTGTATGTGAAAAATCCTTAGAGGAAATTCAGATCGTATTATCGAACTGCGTCCTTAAGTGACTTGCCAGCCTTGAAAGCAGGAAGCTTCATAGCTGGGATCTTGATCTTCTGTGAAGGGTTTCGTGGATTGACACCCGTTCGAGCCTGTCGCTTTGAAACTCGGAATGTTCCGAAACCAGTGATTGTTACACTTTCGCCACGCTTAAGTGACTTAGTGATGTGAGCAAGTACTGCATCGAGAACCTCTGCAGCTGCCTTCTTCGTAACGCTAGCAGCGTTAGAAGCTGAGTTGACCAAATCCTGTTTAGTCATAGGATGATGGGGATAAAAAAATAATTTTTGTGAATGGGGGATGAAACATGATTCCGAAAAACCATGTCCACATCACGAAATTCACAAGCATTATAATTTTCTACATTTCTTTTGCAAGAGATTTTGTCTAGCACGTGCTAAAAGGCGTAGTGTTCTGACATATTTGTATGAATATGTAAATCTGTTTTTGGCTTGTTTAAGCTGAAAAATGCCTATCGCCTTTTTATGGCGTTTTGTGTGATGTGAATTTTCGAGTGTCTCAAATCTTTGTATCTCGTCTTTTTGATTTTTTGACAACTCATCGAGAGAGCCGTCGTGAAAAATATTTTTCATGCATATTGTCTTGATCTCCAAAAATATCACCCCTGAAATTTGGCTTTAAATAGCCAAAAAAACAAGCATAATTTGACTTCACAAGAATTCTCAATACAATCAATAGGTACATTGGCTGTCAATTGGCCACCATTTTTTCTTCTTTATTATAGAGCGCATGTCTAAAGATTTGGTCATTGTAGAGTCTCCAACAAAAGCGAAAACGATTTCACGATTTCTGGGAAATGATTATGTGGTACGGGCCTCGATGGGTCACGTGCGTGATCTTCCAAAGTCGCAGATGGGCGTGGATATTGAGCATAATTTTTCGCCGGAATATATTGTTCCTAATGAGAAGAAAAAGGTCATTGCGGAGCTGAAATCCTTTATCGAGAAAGATACGAAACTCTGGATCGCGACTGATGAGGATCGAGAGGGAGAGGCGATTGGCTGGCACCTTCTCGAAGCACTAAAAGTTGATCCGAAGAAGCACCAGATTCAGCGAATCGTGTTTCACGAAATTACTGAGGGTGCGATTAAAAACGCTCTCAAAAATCCACGACAGATTGATACGAACCTTGTTGATGCGCAGCAGGCTCGACGTATTCTCGATCGTTTGGTGGGTTATGAACTCTCTCCTTTGTTGTGGAAAAAGATTCGATACGGTCTCTCCGCTGGTCGTGTGCAAAGTGTGGCCGTGCGATTGATCGTGGATCGTGAACGAGAAATCGAGGCGTTTAAGACCGTTGAGTACTGGAGCATTCTTGGAAATTTTTTGACCCAGAAAAAACAGGCCTTCCATGCAGCGCTTCAGAAAATTCATGGGGCAGCAGCAAAGGTGAACAACGAGAGCGAGGCGATGGTGATCTATAATAAGGTAAAAGATGACACGTTCCGCGTGTCGAGCATCGATGAGAAAGATGTGAAACGAACACCGGCGGCACCATTTACGACATCTACCCTTCAGCAGGAGGCGTCTCGAAAACTTGGCTTTTCCGTGAAGAAGACGATGATCCTTGCGCAGCAACTCTATGAAGGTGTGACGATTAATGGTCAGCCTACGGCGCTCATTACCTACATGCGAACCGATTCGATGAACCTCTCGGAAACGGCTTTAAATCAATCAAAACAGGTAATCGCTGATCTCTATGGTAAGGAGTTTGTCCTTCCAGAGCCACGACGATTCAAGTCGAAGAAAGGTGCTCAAGAGGCGCACGAGGCGATCCGTCCGATTGATCTTTCTCTGGAGCCTTTCCAGGTGAAGAGTGATCTTGATAAAGACCAGTTCCGAATCTACGAATTGATCTGGAAGCGTACGGTGGCCTGCCAGATGGCGGATGCGGTTTTGAAGCAAGTGGGTGCGGACATCGTGCCTGAGCATGCTCCTGAGTATACGTTCCGTGCGACGGGTCAGACTGTGGTATTCCCTGG
>JAHFJT010000116.1 GCA_023245695.1 Candidatus Peregrinibacteria bacterium
ATCAATCGAACTCCCGGCGACGAATTTGTCACCGCAGGCGGCGTCCCAACGACCGAGGTCAACACGAATACGATGGAATCAAAAATTCAACCGAACCTCTATTTCGCAGGTGAACTGCTCGATATCGACGGTTTTACAGGTGGATTCAATCTTCAAGCCTCTTGGGCATCAGGAAAACTTGCAGGCGAAGCGGTTATTGGAAAAGCTGGACGCTGAATCATAACAAGAGGAAACTCAATAACCTGCGCGCCATTCTTGGTAGCAACATGAGCAAAGATAGCCTCTTCCTCATCATCCACATATCTCACAGGTTCCAAACTCGCGCCTTCAATGACAGCACCAGACTCAAGGGCTCGGTACGTTTTTTCATAAAGAATATGATCTACACGAGAACCAACATCAGTAATAATAACACCCAATAATTTTTCAGTACGACCTTGAAGATGCTCAGGAGCAATATACTTCGCACAAAGATTCGCAACTTCATCATGTACTTGTCGCAAAACACGAGTTGCCTCAGACGCACCAAAACTCGCCAAATAAGAAATTAAAACAGGATTTAGCCGAGGAACAACAGGAGAATTAGCATACTTTGGGGCACCATCGCGAAGTACCTCCCAAAGAGCATCAATACAAGAAAGCTTTACCTGCATCTGTTCAATGGTAAGAGGTCCCATTGAAGTAAAAGCAGGAGTTGGCCCGGTGAGGGTTAAAACACGGCGCTCTTCGGAAACGATCTGTTCAGGATTCTGAGAGGGCATAAGAGTCTTTGTAGACGGCACAAGAGTACCGGAACTAAAAAAGAAGTCAAAAGGAAGATTTGAGCTTTAAAAAAGTGTCCCTTCGTCTCATAAAAGCCACCAGTTCAGACTTGCTCAAAGCATAGAAATATGATACAATAACAGGAAGTCAAAAACTTCGCAGACGCACACCATTTACTCCCCTCACTTATGATTCTCAAAGCTCGAAAGATTCCAATCAAGGTTGGACAGAAGTATATCCTGGTGCTCAATGAACGTACCGCACACATGCTCGATGTTCACGCCGGTGACCGTCTTGCCGTCCAAAACGGCAGCAAGCGGATCACCTGCATCGTCGATGTGACCGAAAACGGAGAAATCAAAGACAACGAAGCCGGCCTCTATGTGGAGACCTGGAATGTGCTGAAGGCCGATCATGGCGACAAGATGTTTGTCACCCTCGCTGAAAAGCCAGCAGCAAACATGTACATTCGTCAGAAGCTCGACGGCAAGGAACTTTCACGTGCGGAAATCGATACGATCGTGAAAGACATCGTGACGGATACACTGTCAGATGTTGAGATGACCTACTTCGTTTCAGCCTGCTATATCAACGGACTCAGCGATCGAGAAACCACCGATCTTACGAAGTCGATCGTAGAGCATGGAAACCGCATCAAGTTGAATAAAAAAATCGTCGCCGACAAACACTGCATCGGTGGCGTTCCAGGAAATCGAACGACAATGGTCGTGATTCCGATTATCGCCGCTGCAGGCATTACGATCCCAAAAACATCATCTCGTGCGATCACATCGCCATCAGGAACGGCGGACACGATGGAGGTCATGTGTAACGTCACGAACAATGCAGCTAAACTCCGAAAAATTCTCGACAAGGTTGGAGCGTTTATTTCTTGGGGTGGAGGTGTGGATCTCGCGGCTGCCGATGACAAGCTCATCCGCGTCCGTCATCCAATGAGCCTCGATCCGAAGGGCATGATGCTCGCGTCGATCATGGCCAAGAAGTACGCCGTCGGCTCCACACACGTACTCATCGATATCCCCTACGGCCCTCAGGTCAAGACTCAGACTCTCGAACAGGCAAATGCGCTTAAGAAAGACTTTGAACGACTTGGCCGTATGCTCGGTATGACCGTAAAGGTGATCGCCACTCGTGGCGATGCGCCAATCGGACGAGGTATCGGCCCGGTTCTTGAGGCGATCGACGTCATGGACGTGCTCGCCAATAAACCGAGTGCTCCGCAAGATCTTCGCAAGAAAGCCATCTTCATGGCAGGTGAACTTCTCGAGCTCTGTGGAAAAAGCAAGAAAGGTGCGGGAGCGATTCTCGCCGAAAAACTTCTCAACTCAGGTGCAGCATATAAGAAAATGAACGACATTATCGATGCACAGGGACGAAAGAAGATGCCAAAGGTCGGAAAGTTTACCTTCAAGATTTTGGCTGAAAAAAGCGGTACCATCGTAGGGGTCGACAACAAGCTTGTCTCCCATGTCGCCCGCGTTGCGGGCGCCCCAAAGAATTCCGGCGCGGGTGTCACCATAGAAAAAAACCTCGGCGACAAGGTCAAAAAGGGTGATCTTCTCTATATCATCTACGCCGAAAACAAGAACCGTCTGAGCAACGCCGTCGAAGAATCCCGCGCAAAAGTTTACATCATCAAGTAATTTTCCTCACTCGCATGACCTACAAAGACATCGCCAAAGGCATCAAAGATCTCACGATTCAGGGCGCAGAGGCCATCGCCGTCGCTGCCGTTGACGCACTTTCCCAGGTGCTTGCTTCGACCATCGATCAGAAAAAAATCCAGAAGGCCTACAACGAGCTCATCAATCTCCGAGCCACGGAACCTGCGCTTCGCAATGCGCTTAATTACTGTCTCGCAAATTTTAAGAAAGATAAAAAATGCGCCAACACCGTCAAAAAACACTTCGAAGAATCTCAGAAAAAAATCGCTGAGTATGGTGCAAAAAAGATCCTCAACGGCATGATCGTCTTCACCCACTGTCACTCCTCTACCGTCGAACGAATTCTCATTGAGGCTCACAAACAGGGCAAGAAATTCACCGTCTACAACACCGAAACACGCCCAAAGTTCCAGGGCCGAAAAACCGCTACCAATCTCGCCAAAGCAGGCATCAAAGTCGTACACATGGTCGACAGTGCTGGACGAACCGCACTCAAAAAAGCCGATCTCTTTCTCTATGGCTGCGACTCACTCTCCAGTGAAGGAAAGACGATTAACAAAATCGGAACCGAGGCGCTCGCCGAGTTTTGCAACAAGGCACGCATCCCCGTCTACTGCTGCACCAACACATGGAAGTTCAATCCCGAAACCATCACCGGATTCGACGAAACTATCGAACTCCGCGATCCCAAGGAAGTCTGGACAGAAGCCCCAAAGGGCGTCACTATCTTCAACCCAGCCTTTGAAATTATCTCCCCAGATATCATCACCGGATGCATCACGGAAATCGGCATCTTCAAACCAGAATCCATTGTAAATCGAATCGCCGTCGTCTATCCTTGGCTGGTAGCATAATGCCTCCCAATGATCACCCCTGAAGACCAGAAATTCCTCGAACTCCTCGACAAAGAAGAGCCAAAAGCACTTTGTCTCCGCGCGAAAATCAGCGCGCTTTTTGCGAAAGATGGAAAGGTGCTTATCCAGCACAACAACGACTGGCACTTCGAGTACAACTGCAGCAAGATCGGCTGCATCAGAAATATTATGAACATCCCATCCGGCCACCAGCGAGAAATCTGCTACGGTGTTTGCGCAGAACAGTGGTGTCTCGCTCTCGCCGCCAAAGAAGGTATCTCGCTCGAAGGTTCCACGCTCTACGTCACCAAACATCCGTGCCGTATATGTGCAAGCATGGTCGCGATCGCCGGCATCACACGTGTCGTCTACCAGGAAGGCTACCCAATCGTCATGGAGCAGTTCGATAT
>JAHFJT010000117.1 GCA_023245695.1 Candidatus Peregrinibacteria bacterium
TTATATCTTTGCTCGAAAATTTGATTCCATGTACCACGACCACCTATGACCCACCAAAAATATCTCTCTATTATCGGTTTAGCAGCGCTTCTGAGTTGGATTGGCTGGTTTGTCGTCATCACGAAACTCACGCCTTTTGAGTCGACGGGTATGGCTCTCGGGTTTTTCTTCTTGACCCTGTTCCTTGCTCTTTCATGCACTTTTGCGATCTTTGGATTCTATATCCGTCTTTGGCTGAACCGAAACGAGGTCTACTACCACCATATCAATATCTCGCTTCGCCAAGGTGTCCTCCTGAGCCTTTTAACGCTTGGAGCTCTTGCGCTTCAGCTCGCTGGAGTTCTGACCTGGTGGACGGGAATTCTCCTCATCACGTCGGTGATGCTTATTGAACTCTACTTCGCCTTGAACGCTAAGTAGTTTTTACTTTCCGGAGAATGGATTTTTGAGCCAGCCTAGCTCGTTGAGAGGGAAGAGGACGAGTGACGCCTTGCCCTCAAGATTTTCCATGCCAATGAACGAGTCACCCTCGAACTGGCAACCGCTCGTCAGAGAACTTCGGAAGCAGCTGCGAGCATCCGTGGAGACGACACGATTGTCTCCAAATACGAGGTAGCGTTCTGGTGGAACGACAAACTTGGTCTTTCCTGGAATAAGTGGCTGGGTATTTCCCTGATTAATTGAGCTGAGGTACGGCTCATTGAGCTTGAAACCGTTCGGGTGATCTTTGTCGGTGATGTACACATAACCGTTCTTGAGCTCAACGGTATCACCTGGAAGTCCAATAACGCGCTTGATGAAGAACTCCTGTGTGTCGACATGGAAGAGCGTCTTTACGAGTGACTCAAATTTTCCGTACTTCACCGTTCCTGGTGGGCGAAAGACGACGATATCGCCTCGCTGTGGGGAGCTGATGATATAGCTGAACTTGCTGATAATGAGATACTCTCCGTAGCCTGTGTTGCAGACATTGTTTTGATAGTTGAGCGTATTGCACATGGAGGTGCCATGGACCTGGAATGGTGCGATCACGTACGTTCGGATGAGGAGCACCAGTCCAATAATAATTACCGCATCTAGCAAAATCTCACCAAAAAATTTGAGTCCATTCTTGAATGGAGACTTTTTTGAGGTGTGACGACTTTCGTGCTGGCTGTGATCTAGATGGATAGTCTCTTCTTCGTGATGCGACTCGTGTTCGTGGTTCATAGCGTAGTTATATTTTCTTTATAGTATCCTTTTTTGACGCCGTTTACAAGCTGACTGAAGTTCAGTAGTATAGGGATGTATGAAGACCGCCTACTATTTTTTTGGAGAGTATCTTGAGAAGGGGGAGAAGATTCACACCGTGATTCACCGAAATCTTGCTGTGATGACCCCGGTTTTTTTGAAGATTCTTATTATTGGCTTTCTCTTTCCGATCGCGATTATTTTCTTTTTCCCAAACCTTTTCTCCATGATGATGGCGTGGATGGTGCTCGCCGTGATGCGGATTTTTTATGATCTGTATGACTGGTACTACTACGTCTGGTTGGTTACCGATCGTGCGATTATCGATATCCGTTCTCCGTCTCTTTTCGAGGTCTCTACGACGCGTATTGAGTATCATATGGTTGAGGGAGTGAGTTACACGATCTCTGGTTTTTGGCGGACTGTTCTGGCTTTTGGTGATGTGACTTTAGAAAAAGTTGGCGGGAACTCTACGATGATGATGCAGGGGGCCAATAATCCAAAGCGTATTGAGCGGCAGATTTTGAAGTACCAGGAGGAGTACATGAATCATCATAACTACAATAGTCATGATGCCCTGAAGTCGCTCCTCTCCGGAATGCTCTACGAACACATGAAAAAAATGGGTAACGGAAAATCCGAAGAGGCTGAACTCATTGAAGTCACACCTGCGGCCAAGAAAGCTTCTGAAAAAAAGCAGCTTAGTACCAAAAAAATGCTTAAAAAAATTTCGCAGCGTTAGTTGACCATCTTATCGTATGGACTCTCTTTTTCCTCTTTTAGCGCTCGTGCTCGGCATCTTGATTATTGGTTTTCTATATCGATTTTTTGCACGTCGACGTACGCTTTTTACGCCTCGCGAACTTTCTGATCTTCAAAGTCGCTTTGATGACTTGGAAAAGCGGGTATACTGGGATCCACGCCATGCGGTGATGGAAGGGGATAAGCTCCTCGATCTCCTCCTCAGAAAGCGAGGGTACAAGGGGACGCTCGGAGATAAGCTCAAGAAAGCGCACAAGCATTTTCCGCAAGTGCAAGAGCTTTGGGACGCGCACAAGATTCGCAATCGAATTGCGCATGAGCTCGATGTTCGAGTGGAGCCTCGAGAGGCGAAACGCGCGATTACCGCATATAAGACAGCCTATCGGCAGAGTGGAGTAGATATTCGGTAGCATATCCTTTTTTCCTTTTTTCATGGCTACAAAACCTTATATCGTTGGAATTTTTGGGCCTCCGGGAAGCGGAAAGTCGACAGCACTCTCTTTTTTCGAGGAAAAAGGATTTTCGGTCTGGAAGGCTGATGACGCTGTTCGAGATCTCTATAAAGCTGATTCTGCGGGTACTAAGCGTATTGGAGAGTATTTTGGAGAGAATTTCATCGCTACAGATGGCTCGGTTCTCACGAAGCGACTTGCCAAGATGGTGCTTTCGAAGACACTCAAGCTTAAGATTCTCGAGTATCTCATTCACCCCCTCGTCGTGAACGAGGCTGTACACTGGATCGACGAGCAAAAGAAGCTCGGCCACACCCATTTGGCGCTGGAGGCTGCGGCTTTTGAGATGGATGGGCTTGGTAAATATCTGGATGTGCTCATTAAAATCGATGCCGATAAAGAGCTTTGCCGGGAACGCGTGATGGCTCGAGGGAAGACAGAAGCCTATTTCAAAGCTCTCTACTCCGTGACTCGCAAGTATCCGACTGAGTACGTGATTGAGAACTCTGGCACGATGGAGGAGTTCAAAAACAAGTTTGAAAAACTCTATTCTCAGATTACAATGTGATCGTTGTCCCTTTATTAATGAACTAGCTTTATGAGTCAAGAATACGAAGTCGTGATTGGTCTCGAGATTCACGCCCAGGTGTCGACGAAGTCAAAAATGTTCTGCTCGTGCTCCGCGAATGCCTACAATGCTGAGCCGAATGACAACACCTGCCCTATCTGTATGGGATTCCCGGGTCAGCTCCCGGTGATCAATGACGAGGCGGTTCGGAAGGGTTTGATTGCGGCGATTGCGCTCAACTGCCATATTCCTGAGGTTTCTAAATTTGATCGAAAAAACTACTTCTATCCGGATTTGCCAAAAGGCTATCAGATTTCACAGTTTGATAAACCGGTTTCTGAGCACGGATTTCTGAAGATTCTGGTGAATGGCGAAGAAAAGCAGATCGGCATTACGCGTCTGCATCTCGAGGATGATGCGGGAAAGCTTTCTCACATCGAACGTGGAACGCTCTGTGACTACAACCGATCGGGTATTGGACTTATGGAGATCGTGAGCGATCCTGATATTCGGACGCCCGAAGAGGCGGTTGCCTATGCGAAGGAGATTCAGATTGTGTTGCGGTACGTGGGGTCAAGTGAGGCTGATATGGAGAAAGGGATGATGCGTTTTGACGCATCGGTTTCATTGCGGCCTGTTGGTGATACGAAACTCTATCCACGAGCTGAGATCAAGAACTTGAACTCATTCCGA
>JAHFJT010000009.1 GCA_023245695.1 Candidatus Peregrinibacteria bacterium
TGCGCGCTCACCTGCGGAGGTGCAGGAGAATATGGTCTTTGTGTTCGCCCATAACGAGACGGTGGCGGAAGAGAGTCATCGCCAGATCGATCGAGATAGCTCCGAGATGTAAGTCCCATAAGGATGCGGTACACAATAAGAAGTTATTGTATAATAAAGATAGTGATGTGTCAATAAATCACTACAGTTTCCAAAGCTGACTCAAGGCTAAAAGTATTACTGTTTCCTGGAGAGGTATTTAGCCGCAAACCAGGTGGAAATTGGCACGCCCAAGATCAGCGCGATACTTCCCACGAGTGTCCGGATGAGCTCCTCTGCAATGAACTCACTATTGAAGGTTACCCAAAATGGCTGCGCACTATTCAGTGTAAACATGAGAAAAAGAGGAAGACTTGCACCCGCATAGGCAAGTACGAGTGTATTCACGAGTGAGGCAATGTGCTCTCGTCCCACGGTAATACCACGTCGATAGAGCTCTTTCCTTCCAAAAGATGCATTCGCACCCCGCAGCTCGTCCACCACTGCCACCTGCGCCGTCGTGATGTCATCCAGCACACCGAGCGTACCGATAATAATGCCGCCCAGCAGTAAACCTTTGAGATTCACATTCGTTGCCGGATCGAGTTTCAGGTACGAGGCTTCTTCAGAACCTGTTCCAAACAGTCGCGTAATCTCAACGAAAAGTACAGCAAGTCCAATCGCGATCGTGAGCGTTACGAGCGTACTGAGGACAGAAATCACCGTTCGCTTATTGAATCCATGCGCAAGAAAAATCGAAACCACCGCAATCATGCACGATCCTACCAGCGTGATAATGAGGGGAGAGTGCCCCGCAAGAATCATCGGAATGACAAACTTCATTAGTATAAAAATACTAAACACGAGTCCGAGCATCGACATAAATCCCTTGAAGCGACCAAAATAAATCACCAACGCGAGAAAAAGTACGATGGCAAAAAACATTGGAGGTAGGCGGTATTTGTCGGCGATATAATAACCTGACCCACCATTGTCACCACCACCACTCGTCTTCGCGACCACAACCTTCTCGCCCACTTTCACAAACTGATTTTCGTCTACCACCACATCGCCACCCTGTTTGAGCGTGATCGTTTTTCCACTCTCTTTTCCACTTACAATTTTCAACTTCACGATCTGAAATTTTTGTTTCACACCCGAAGAGTCGTCTTCGCCCTGCTGCGTGATCTCTTCCACCGTTGCCGCAAAAAAATCTTGAGGTGGATACAGCTGTGGCGGGAGTGCCTGCGTCTGACTTGATGGAATAATATCTGTCTGTGCGTTACTCGTCGAAGGTCTTGGTGGAGACACGGCATTATCCTGCGCCAGTACACTCGATGAAAAACTCAACGAAATACTCACTAAAAGCAAAGCTGAAACGGCCAAATGGGTGATTTTTTTCATAGGCACACTATACTACGCCCAGCGCCTGAGTACCATCTTCAAGTATTTCCCATGATCGTCATTCTCGACAACATTCGCAGCATGCACAACGTCGGTTCTATCTTCCGAACCGCTGACGCTGCCGGTATCGAAAAAATAATCCTTTGCGGAATTACACCCGGGCCACTCGACAAGTATGATCGACCAAACTCTCGCCTGACAAAAGTCTCACTCGGCGCTGAAGATTTTATAAAATGGGAACACACCGACTCCACGCTCGACGTTATTGATAGGCTCAAAAAGCAAGATCCAGACTATGAAATCTACACCGTAGAACTTCATCCCGACGCGATAAATTACCAGGAGCTCACAGGCTTCAATCGCGAGAAATCCATCCTCATTCTCGGCGGTGAAGTTGACGGTCTCTCACCAGAAGTGCTTTCTCGGGCAACACGCATTCTCAAAATTCCCATGCTCGGCCGTAAAGAGTCTCTCAATGTCTCGGTAGCTTTCGGCATCGTGGCGTATCATTTTGTGAAAAAATAAATTGACACAAATGAGCATTTGGATAAAATCCAGACATGCTCAATCACAGTGCCCATTCACTTACCAGTGCCGAAAAGCGCGCAGATCAAAGGCATATACAAGCCACGCATTCAAAGAGAAATTTTTCTCTATCGCAAAGACAGAGAGGCCTCGGAACCACTCCAAAAACCTCAGAAATCTGGAATCGACTCGATTCACGCATGTCACTTCAAAGCGTTGTCAGTCCAATTCAGTTCCATAGCGACCAGGTGCTGAAACTCGTGATCCAAGCGATCTACGGGAATTGGAGATAAGATGGACGTTTATCCGAGAATTGAAATCTCCTACAATATGACAAAACCATCATTTCGAGAGGCAATTTTTCTCGTAGTTCAGAGGATTCCCGAGGGACAGACCCGAACCTACAAGGAAGTAGCGGTCGCTGCGGGCTACCCAAAAGCCTATCGTGCCGTGGGGAATGTGCTCAATACGAACTACGATCCAGGCATCCCCTGCCATCGGGTCGTCCGTTCTGACGGAAGGACTGGTGGATATAATCGTGGAGCAGAAGCCAAAAAAGTAATTCTCAAAAAAGAAAAAATGAATGCGAATTCTGGCGTTGACAGGGAAAAAGCGATGACGGTAAAATCCACCCCTTATGTCAAACCTCGAACAGGACGGATTTCACCCGACCGTAGCCGCACAGGAGTATCAGAAAAAAGCGCTGGAAATACGAGCGTCGCTTGAAAATGGCCGAGCTGAAGCAGCTTCAGAAGATGCCTTCATAATAACAGATCTCGTTGCCAAGATGAGTCAAATTCAGCTTGATGTATATACTACGGCCGAGCTACTCAATGCCATAAACTCCATCGATGAGGCGCTCTGGAAAGGCACGGTAACGCTGGATAATTTTGACATGTCTCCCCAGGACTGGAAAATGATATGCAAAAAATACAAAATGCACTCAAATTACATGAGTTTTGCACTTCCCGAAGTCTTTGGAGAGAAGCGAGAAATGTATGGAGAAATTGAGATAAAGCGTTTTCCTGGGTGCCAGATTCAAGTAGAGATTAGACGGTGTATAAACGCAAAAGGACTCCCGGCCGTTCGTATTCAGACCTACCTCAAGATGCCAAATCAGCTGCCTCAAGTATTTCTCGACTTCTCAGGTGAGGCCGTCGGAATTGAGAGCCGACATATTGCGGATTTTTTAAGCGGTCTCAGAAGTATGGCGGAAATTGAGCTCGAAACACTCGGAAAATTAGAAGGGATCTATGAAAAAAACTGACCATCTCAACATATCAATGGATTTCACTCCGCAAACTCCTCGAGAGTGGCGGAGTCTTCATACCACCAGAGCGCTTCAAAAGGAGCTGAGTTTTGTGGACCCCGACGAGCTTTTTCTTATAGATCAGCGCATTGGTGTCGCGGAATTTTTTGAAGTTCCATCTCAGATTGCACTGCCGACACTCATGCATGCTGACTTCGGACTTCTTCAGGGTTCCCTCACGTTGGAAAAATTACGCATCGATGAAGAGCGATGGATGCAGCTTTTGAAGAGGTACCACTTCAATTCATTTTACGTGGATTTTGGCGTTCCAGAAGCCTTCCAGCGAGATAGAGGGTTTTCTCGAGTCATTGGGATTCCCGAGGCACCCGATGAGTTTTTATTGATCAAGGGACGACGTGAGCTCGATCCAGATACCTTCCACCCCGTGATATCACTCCAGGGAAATACCGTACTAACAAATGTGTCACTTGGTGCGACACGCGTAAAAATGTTTATGGAAGAGCCGCAAAAAAGTATTGAGGATTTTATCCAAGGATTGAAGCGAAAGGCCGCTGTCTCACTCGCAATTCGAGGACAGATTGATCAAGTGGATTAAGCGCGGTAAGATAGGTCCATGAATAAAGCATCGATCAAAGAAAAGTTGAAACATCAGAGTGCGGAAGTTCGCCGAGAGGTGAAAAAACAGCTCCTCACCTACATCGTCGCATCGCTCGGACTCGTTGCCGGTTTAGCATGGAATGAAGCCATAAAGGCGCTCATCGAGTATTTTTTTCCAGCGAGTCAGAACACCCTTCTGGCAAAGTTTTACTATGCCCTTGGAGTCACGCTCTTGATTGTTATTGTGTCGTACTATCTCGCAAGTCTCATCAAGGCAGGCGAAGAAAAGAAAGTAGAAGATAATGAAAAATCATAATGGCAGCGAAACATCCTTTCATCGGCGGACACGTTTCGGCTGCCGGTGGATTTTATAAAGCGGTTGAAAACGCAGAACGAATTGGCGCAACCGCGATGCAGTTTTTCGGAGCATCTCCACGTCAGTGGTTTGCAAAAATACCTGATCAGGCGGCGGTAGATGCCTATCAATCAGCGCTCAAAAAATCGCAGGTAAAAGCCGTTTTTCTGCATGCTGCATATTTGCCAAATCTCGCCACAGGGTTCGCGGAGTCATACGAAAAATCGATAAAAAGCCTCTCGGAACATTTGCAGATTGTGACGATGCTCGGCGCGAATGGACTTATTTTTCATATGGGGTCGTTCGGGGGTGAGATGACGCACGATGAGGCGATCGAAAAAACCGCAAAGGGTATGAAGCAGGTGCTCAAAAATGTCCCGGGCGATGCATTTCTCGTCATGGAAAATTCATCTGGCGGCGGCGGAAAACTGGGAAGCGTCGTAACAGATTTGGGCGCTATCAAGCGGTTAGTGAACGATTCTCGCGTGAAAGTATGTATCGATACAGCGCACGCATTTGAGTCGGGAGTATTTGCAGAAAAGATCACACCGGAGAATGTGCGGGAAGTTTTCGATGAGTGGGATCGAGAGATCAACCTCAAAGATCTCGTGGCACTTCATGTGAACGACTCCAAAACCAAACACAACTCTCACACTGACCGACACGAAAATATCGGTCACGGATACATCGGTATTGAGGGTTTCCGTGCACTTGCTGGAGAGAAGCGGCTGCATCACGCAGCCTGGATGCTTGAAGTTCCTGGCTTTGACGACCATGGTCCTGACAAGAAAAACGTCGACATTCTGCGCGGATGTTTTGTTTAGGCGAATGTGATATAATGGCTCCTAGCCTATAACAAGCGACTATATGAAACTAGCAAGTCTGGCTTTTGAAAATGAGACCGAAATCCCAAATACCTATGCCTATCACGGAAAAAATCTTTCGCCGGCCACATTCTCGCGCAATCCGAGCTCGTAGGGCTGTATCGAGCATAACCCCCTATCTCCTCTTCCGAAAATTCTCTCGTCGAGGATTGGATCGCTTCATCGTCTCGATGAAGTCACGCTTTGGTGCAAGAATTTTTGGATCAACCATCTTCTGGAGCGTCATCTCAAGATCCGTCGAAAGTGGTGCCTCGATCTTCACAATTTTTCCCAAAAGAGGATGCGCAAACTCGAGTGACGAAGAGTGCAGAAACTGTCGTCCCAGTCGAAAGGCCACACGGAATCTACGATTGAACGCAAAATCTCCGTACTCACCGTCCATCACCACCGGACACTTGATGTCCGCAAAGTGCTGACGAATCTGATGTTTTCGGCCCGTCTTGATTTCCGCTTCCACCAGCGATGCAGCGGTTCCCAGAAGTTTATACACACGAATCACTTTATACAATGTCTGCGCAAAAATTTTCACATCCGACGTACGCGCCTTAAGTTTTGCCGTAATCGCATGACCACGTGGAATTCCTCGGACAAGCGCGAGGTATTTTTTATGCGTGTCTTTTTTGGTAAGAATCGCCTCGAGCTGTTCACGATCCCGCTCGTGTTTTCCAAAGAGCAGTACGCCCGAAGTCTGCATATCCAAACGATGCAACAAGTACGGCACAAACTCCTTGCCCTGCGCCTCGCACTGCTTCTGGAACATGCCCAAAATCGTCCGATGCAGCGGAATCCCCTCGGATGGTACACTCGCAATTCTCGCTGGCTTGTTCACCGCAATAATATGCTCGTCTTCGTAAATAACAGGAATTTCGTGAGTCATTGCAGGTAGTATAGCACTATTGACGTATAGAGAAAATGATTTTTTATTTCTCATATGGGTAGACAGATAAAACCCGAAAAATATGAGTATGAAATAAATACAGCTTTCCATATAGTACCATTCCGTTATGCTATAAAATAGTAGCTCTCTCACCCTTTTTTCATATGAGCACCCCCTCATCACGTAGATTTCATAGTGCTCATCATCCGCTCATTCATCACATAAAAAGGCACCATAAGCGCATAATCAGTGCGAGTGTTGGCATTGCTCTTTTATTAAGTATTCAGGGCATATTTTTATTTTTTGAAAAGACAAATATAGCCTTTGCCATCTCAAATACTCCCAATGAAGCGGCGATCCCGTATGGCACGGTAAACGCCGTCGTAAAAGACGCTGCAACCGGGAAGAGCTACGTCGGCGGAAGCTTTTCGTACGTGGGAAATTATACCGGGTCAGGGGTTCCTACGAGCACCACAAATGGGACAGCCGTCGCAACATATCCAAAAGTAAATGGCTCGGTGGTAACAGTTATATCAGACGGAAGTAGCGGATGGTACATTGGAGGAGCCTTTACAAAAGTAGGGGGTATCTCGATGCCAGGTCTCGCTCATATCACGAGTGATGGAGTTCTCGACTCGAGCTGGAGCCCTCAGGTGAGTGGGGGATTTTCAGCGGCGGGTGCACTATTGCTTGATAACACGACTCTCTATGTCGGTGGTTCATTCACCTCGATAGGCGGACAGACCAGAAACAATCTCGCTGCAATAAATACAACGACAGCACTGGCTACATCCTGGAATCCGAACGTAAATAACATCGTGCACTCATTGGTCAAAAATGGTACGACCCTCTATGTGGGTGGCGAATTTACGCAGGTAGGAGGATCAACGACGAGAAACGGAGGAGCCGCATATAGCACGACAACTGGAAGTCTCGACTCAAGCTGGAACCCGAGTATTAGTGGAGGTGTGGGAAGTATAGAGGTGATGTTGCTCGACGGATCCAATATGTACATGGGTGGTTCATTCACCTCGATAGGCGGACAGACCCTGAGTAATCTCGCACGAATCAATCTCACGAGTGGAGCTGCAGATGCAGGATGGTCACCAAATCCCAATCAAAAGGTTTTGGCCTTAACGATGGTGACGGGAGGATACGCCGGCCTTTTTGTCGGAGGTGAATTCTCGAGCATTAGTGGCGGAACCCAGCATGGAATCGCCAGAATCGATACGTCGAACGGAACTTCAGATGTGAGTTTAAGCGAGGCGGTCGGACACGATAGAAAAATATCGAGTCTTATTTTTAGCGGTGGAAAGCTCTATATGGGCGGTTCATTTACGTCCGTACTGGGGCTTACTCAAGAAAATGCAGCAGGTGTTGATACGAGTAATGGCACGCCTCTATCGTGGAACCCTCATACAGATGGAGATGTATCGACACTCGCCATCAGTGGCTCGGTTATGTATGTGGGCGGTTCATTCGCTTCTATGAACCCAGAAGCGCATCAGAACCTCGCAGCAATCGATAGCTCAGGACTCGTTGTTTCAAGTTGGACACCAACACTCAACGGTACGATTAATGCGCTCAATCTTCAAAGCGGAAAGCTCTATGTCGGCGGCACGTTCACGACAGCAAGTGGCTCAGGAAGAAATCGCATTGCAGCCTACGACACCACGACAGGAAGTCTCGACTCGAGCTGGAATCCAAATATCAACGGAACAGTATGTGCCATAACTTCGAACTCGACGACCCTCTATGTCGCGGGTGATTTTTCTGATGTGAACAGCGGAACGAGTCGATCAAAACTTGTCGCGCTCGAACTTGCGAATAGCTCACGTACAGGAACAGCGACATCATGGCAGGCCAATGGAGGAACAGGAGGGCCCATGCGTGCGCTGGCCTTGAGTGGCAATACACTTTACGCAGGTGGCGATGCATTGATGGTCGGAGGTCAGATGGATGCTCCTATGATTGGTGCCTTCGATATCACCGTAAATAATCAAAACTCAAATTTGCTCTCTTGGCGCTCGGGTATTTCGAGCGGAGTAGGAACATTGGTGGATGCAATTGCTGTTCAAGATGGGAAAGTGTATATCGGTGGAACATTTTCGAGTATCGGTGGCACTACTCGCAATAATCTTGTCGCTGTCAGCGCAACGACAGGAAGTCTCGATAGTTGGAATCCGAACGTAAATGGGCAGGTAAACGCCATCGTGACCAGCTCAGACAGTATTTACGTTGGAGGAGCATTTAGTACGATCGGAGGAACAACAAGAAATCGCCTAGCATCAATTAAAGTGTCGGACGCTTCTCTCGATACCTGGAACCCAAGCTTGAGTGATACGGTCTACGCCATAAGCTCTGGAGGCGGAGTCATCGAAGCAGGAGGAAGGTTTCGGACAGCCAACATGAACGCATTTGGATTAGGAATTTCTATTGCGAATTTTATTCGGTATGACAATCCGTCGATTCAATTTGTTACAACGACTGGCAACGGAGCAGAGACGACAAGCTCCCCTACTGTTCAGATTCTGATTGGCAGCATACTCTCGAGTGATGTAACGGTGAATTATACAGCTACCGGCGGTACAGCAACGGGAAGTGGAACGGATTATACACTGACGTCGGGTACAGCAACCATTGTTGCAGGAAGTACGACCACAACAATTCCTCTCACCATCATCAATGATACCCTCACTGAAAAAGATGAGACTATTATTATTACGCTTTCCAGTCCATCTGGCGCCACACTGGGGACCAATCAGACCTACGTTTACACAATTCTCGCGAACGACGATGCAAGTACCTCGGTCTATAACACGCCAGAGGAACGCCTAGCGATGCCATATGGGGACGTCACCGCGATTGCAAAGGCATCAGATGGGACGACATATGTCGGCGGAATATTTGGAGCTTCGGGAGGCTATACTGGAAGTGGGGCACCCTATGTCGTAACACCTGGAGGTACGGCCACGTTGACAGGGGCATATCCAAAAATCAACGGCATGGTTGCAAGTGCCATCGATGATGGCAGTGGCGGATGGTATATTCTTGGTGACTTCACAACGGTCGGTGGGTATGTCAGAAATGGCCTCGCACACATTAAATCAAATGGAACGACAGATCCTGATTTTAGGGTGAATATGGTATTCACCTCGACGCAAGCGGGTTTCCCAACTTTCGGAACATTGATAAAAAATGGCTCAAAACTCTACGTCGCAGGAAGCTACAGCTCGATTGGTGGAGTGGCATACAGTAATCTTGCAGTCGTGGACTCGACAACAGGAGCGGTAGACACCTCTTGGCATCCTGTAGTAAGTGCAGGAGTATCGACCATGGCGATCGCAAATTCAAAAGTTTACATCGGCGGTATGTTCACTACCGCAGGTGGACAGTCACGTGGATACGGGGCCGCCTTTTCGCTCGCTGATGGTACAACATCGGCAACTCTGGCCTCCTGGAATCCCCAGGCAAATGGACGCATTAATAGTATTGTCGTCAGTGGATCAACGACCTATATCGGTGGTGAATTTTCATCACTGAGCGCAACAGGGAGAAATAATATCGCCGCCGTAGACCTCACGGTAGGAACGCCAACAAGTTGGAATCCTGGAGCCGATGGAGCGGTGAATGCACTAGCGGTGAGTGACAATAATTACATCTATGTGGGTGGCGATTTTACAAACATCGCAAGTACGGCTCGCAATCACGCTGCAGCATTTGTGGTGTCTACAGGAGGTCTCGCATCCTTCGATCCAAATTTTCAAAGTTCTCAAGGCTTTACGAACGCAACTATCAAAACGATCGCCGTATTTGCCTCAGCCAACAACACAAGCGTCATTATGGGAGGGCGGTTTGATAGTGTTGGCGGAGTTGTAGCATCTGCGAATGTAGTTCGACTCTATCACGCAGGACATGCGTCGTCAGGAACTGCAGATTCGATGTGGCAGACAGGCACTGCAGGAGAAATAGAAACGCTCGGTATAAGTACATCAGGGGCAACGCCAGCAGTATTCATTGGAGGAGTCTTCAAGTCAATCGGCGGCGGGGGCCCAGCCTACCTCATAGCAATCGACAAAGCCGGAAATCTTATAAATTGGGATCCGGCAATTAATGGTAGGGTGAACTCTCTTACGATAAGCGGAACAACACTCTACGTAGGGGGAAGTTTCTCGTCTGCAGGCGGATCATCTCGTGGAAATGGAGCGGCCTTCAATCTCGCAAGCAGTAGAGCTCTTACCAACTGGAACCCTGGAACCAATGGCGAAATTCTCAATATCGCAATCGATGGGTCTACGGCATATATCAGTGGAAGATTTACTACAGTAAACTCCTGGGTGACACGGTTGAAGGTAGCTGCATTAGATACTTCGTTAGGTTGGGCAACGACATTTAATAGCGGGATGTTGTATGGTCCAGACAGTGATGTTGCAGCGATGGCAGTAAGCGATGGAATTGTATATATCGGTGGAGACTTCACGAGCGTAAAAGGAGCCAACGGCGTTCAGACCCGTACAAACCTAGCAGCCATCAATCCTACGTCGGGCGATGTGACCTCATTTGCACCAACTACCAACGGGTTGGTGAAGACTATGGCGATCAGTAATGGAAAAATCTATGTGGGAGGTATGTTTTCGCAGGTAACAGGAGCAGTGACTCGAAATCGAATCGCGGCCTTTAATACAGACGGCTCACTCGATACACAGTGGAATCCAAATCCAAATCCTGGTGTTGGCATCACGGTATACTCTATCGTTCCATCTAGTAACGGAATATATATTGGAGGTGACTTCACGACGATCCGAAGTGTAACTCATCCACGAGCAGCACTCCTTGAAGTAGCAAACGGAGGCAATCTTGGAGCCGCCAGTACATGGAATCCAATTCTTGCCGACGTAAGTAATGTTCCATCAAATCCTGTCTATGCAATCAGTGAGGGTACAGAAAACATCGATTTGGGCGGAAGATTTGAAAATAATGCAGGCACCTATCTCGCCCGCTATTCAGCCAACGCTACACTTCAGTTCACTTCAGCCGCAGGCAGTGGAAGTGAAAGTGCGGGAACGGTAAATATTCCCGTGGCGCTCTCTACGCCAGCAGCTGGAGATGTTACCTTCAAGTATGCTGTATACGGTGGAACCGCGACGCAAAGTAGCGACTATACATTGAATGAAGGCAACACCGTCACGATCACAGCAGGAAGCTTAACGGCGACCATCCCGCTCGTTATTACGGACGACATAGCGGTAGAAGGCTCGGAGACGGTCATCGTCAGTTTTGTAGAACCAACGAACGCCATTCTGGGAGCCAGCTCGACCTTTACGTATACAATCACCGACAACGACGTTGTGACGGCTGGTGTCACGCTGACAGAGAGTAATGCCTCTACTGGAATAGCGTCAGGAATCGGTGATACCTATACGCTTGTACTCGATGGTCCCCCTAGTGCCTCAGTTATCATTACGCCAACTGCGAGTAGTGAAATTTTACTGAGCCCAGCCTCAGTTACATTTACGACCGGAAACTGGTCAACACCCCAGACCATAGCAGTCTCACTCGTTACGCCAACAAGCTCAAGTCACACAAGTACGATCACGCATTCAGCAACAAGTAGTGATGTGAATTATAGTGGCATCGCAATATCATCGGTGGTGGTATCGATTACGGGTCAACCGGGTGGTGGGACAATAAGCGGCGGAGGCGGGTATACGATAGGTACACCAAAAACCAAGGAAGAGCTGACAGCGGTAGCAGAAAAAGAACTCGCAAGAAAAACTATTGAAGCAGCCGAAAAAAAAGCCGTGTCCCCAGTGCTCAATACCGCAAAGGTAATCTATGAGTCGATTACGCTCATGACGCTACCAAACGTACCTGGCGCGAAATCAATGGCTATCTCTTTGACAAACGATTTTGCAAAAATAAAGCGAATTCCAGTATCCCGAACAAAGAAAATCGATATTTGTACCCTTGAAGATAAGACGAAGTGCGGCTTTGGAATCTACAAGGCCTATATTCAATTTTACGACGGCAAAGGCGCACCAGTCGCAACTGTTTTCAACAGATTGTATTACCTTCCTCGGTAGTCCCTCCACAGCATCACATCCCGCTTTCCCGGAATATCCAGCTCATCTGGAAAATCCGGGTAGCGGATTTCGCGACCCTCACGCTTGAAAATTGCAAAAGGCACACGCCCCCCCTTCTCGTTCACATCCTCCTCCCAACGCACAAAATCTTGTTGTCGGACTTTGCCATGCGGATTATCCAGAGCGTACCGAACCGCATGTACCCACGCCGGTGACGACCAGGCGAGTTCATCCATGAGCGCAAATTGCCGCCGCAGCGAAACCCGAAACGGCGCCGAAAAGTTCACCACATCCGGCGCAAAAATAGAAATCGTTCGTACACCCACCTCATCCAACGCCACAATGAGTTCACGCAACACATCGACGTGATCATTCACATTTCGCAGCAAAGGAAATTGATTGTACTGCCTCACGCCCGCACGCGACAATCTCGCCACATGCTCCTTCACCACCTCGCAAATCTCATACGGGTGCGCTACATGGTGGACGAGTCGCACACGGTACTTCGCCAGCATCTCACACGCCGCAGGCGTATACACAAACGGCGAGTACACGAGCGTCCGCGAGTGAATGCGAATATGCTTCACGCCCGCATCTTCCCGCAACGCCCGCAAAACCATCTCCAGCTGCGCAGGCGCCATCACCATCGGATCTCCACCAGACAAAATCACCTCTTCAATCACCGGATGCTCTCGCAAAAACTCCACCAACTTCGCCACCTTTTCCTCCAAAGTAAAAGGCTTCGCACCATAGCGATCGCTCAAGTACGCCGTCCGGAAACAGTACTGACAGTTCGAAGCACACCGATCCGTCGGCAAAAAAAGCACCCGATCCTGGTACTTCCAGATCAACACATCTCGTAGCTCCTCCGGCATATTCACATGATCCCCAATAAAATCTCCCACCTCACCAGAAACCCGCTCCGAAAATCGATCCATCGAGGGCAGCACGCACCGATACAGCGGACCCTCGGCACCACTCAGCTCTCGTTCGCGTAGCACCCGCATCTCCTCCTCCACCTTCGCCGCATAAAAATCACTCACCTTGATCGGCAAAAGCCCCTCACGCTGAGCAATCTCATCAAATGACGTCACGATCGATTTCGCCACATCTGGAATAGCCAACTTTTTTGGAATCATGGCCATAGTATATCACTCGCCAAAATTAAAGATCGTCGCCTCCAGTATCATCGAAATCCGCCGATCCACATCCCGCAATACGAGCCGCATCCTGAAGGCGACGATTGAGCGCAGCTCGTTCGCGGATAATGGAGGTCTGATCAGTTTTTCTTTGCTTACCTGTTTCTCCACCAAGATTCGCCTCACGCGCAGCAAGATTGGAAGTAATTTTTTTCCGCTCCCCATCTCTTGATTTTTTTAACGCCTCACCTTTTGCGGGTGTCCATTTCTCGTATCCAGGGTGAAACTTCACGATGACACTTCGGATATGGTTGCGTCCTGGAGAGATCTCTTCACGTTGAAACTCCAAAGTGAGAGGAAGCCCATGTGTTCGCAAAAATCGAAGCCTCAAGAGCTCAAAGTGATCGGCAATCATACGATCTGAAACTTCGCCAAGTACTCCTCGGGCATCTCCATGTGTAAACATCTCTGGCGAAAAAATGCTCTCAGGGTTTCGGAGCATGTACCCCAAGAGAGTTCGAGCAAGACCCGTAATATCCAACTGGTTTCTCGCAGAATCCAGAATGGAGTGCAATGTTTTGGTATGAGCCAATTCTTTTTCAGATTTTTCTTCCTTGGCAGCACGATCTGTATGAGCCGGTTCCACAGAAGAATCAGGATCGAGGATTGTAGAATGAAGTGCTTTTGAGTTCATAAAAGGAGAGCATTTATAGAAGAATGTCTCAAAAAAGTCAATGGAGCACACACTTTTAGCTTTATTCTAGAGAGCGAGTAGGCAAAAAATAAAAGCAGCAGGTATACTGCCAGCATGAACCTTCGAATATTGACCCTCGGCAAGCTCAAAGAAGCCTACTGGCAGTCGGCTGAACAGGAGTATCTCAAGCGACTTTCGGCTTTTACGAAGCTCGAAATAATTGAGCTCCGCGAAGAGGCTTTTTCCGAGAAAGACTCTCCCGAAAATATCAAAAAACGCGAAGCAGAAAAACTGCAGAAACAACTTTCTAAAGAAGACTTCGTTATCGTCCTCGACGCGCACGGAAAGTCGTACTCCTCGGAAGAATTCTCGCAGCAACTCACGAACTGGAGCATCCAACAATCCAACATCACCTTTATCATCGGTGGCCCACTCGGTCTCGACGACACGATCTTACAGCGCGCCAGCGCCAAACTCTCCTTCTCAAAAATGACCTTCACCCACCAAATGATCCGCGTCTTCCTCCTCGAACAGATCTACCGCGGCTACAT